>DASTDG010000101.1:0-4313 GCA_035710475.1 Chthoniobacterales bacterium
GCACAGCCGAGCGTGAACCAGCGATAGCGGAGAACGAAATCGGCGAAGGGCTGGTAAGCACGGATCAGGAAACGGTTCACCGGATTTTTCTCCTCCGGCGTGATTTTGCCGCGGATAAGCAGCGTCATCAGCACCGGCACGAGTGTCACGCCGAGAAACGACGCGAAGAACATCGAGAATGTTTTTGTGAAGGCGAGCGGCCGGAACAACCGGCCCTCCTGCGCCGTGAGAGAGAAAACCGGCACGAAGCTTACCGTGATCACGAGCAGCGCGAAAAAGAGCGAGCGCCCGACGCCTTTTGCCGCGTCCACGATGATGCGAGTGCGTTCTGCAAAAGGTAGCGCAAGCGTCCCGCTTGCATCTTCTCCAGATCGCAAGCCGGAGGCTCGCGTTACTCTATTTTCGAGCGCCTTGTGCGCATTCTCGATCATGATGATCGCCGAATCGACCATTGCGCCGATGGCGATCGCGATTCCGCCTAACGACATGATGTTCGAGGTGACGTGCATCCACCACATCGGCACAAACGAGAGAATGATCGCGATCGGCAGTGTGACGATCGCGACGAGCGCGGAGCGGACGTGCCAGAGAAAGACGAGGCAAACGAGCGCGACGACAACGCTTTCTTCGATCAACTTCTCGCGCAGCGTCGCGATCGAGCGTTCGATCAAATCGCTGCGATCGTAGGTTGTGACTACATGGACGCCCTCGGGCAGCGACCCCTTGATCTCTTCCAGCTTCTTTTTTACGCCGTCGATGACATTGAGCGCGTTCTCGCCATAACGCATGACGATGATGCCGCCGACGACTTCGCCGCGACCATCGAGTTCGGCTACGCCGCGGCGGATGTCACCACCGAGATGTATGTTTCCGACACTTTTTAAGTAAACCGGCGTGCCGTTTTCGACTTTGAGAACAATGTTCTCGATGTCCTCGATCTTTTTAATGTAGCCGCGGCCACGAATGTAATACTCAGTTGTAGCGACCTCGAAAATTTTTCCGCCCACGTCGGCGTTGCTCATCTTTATCGCGTTGACGACGTCGCTGAGCGGGACGTGGTAGGCGACGAGCGCGTTTGGATCGAGATCGACCTGGTATTGCTTCACGAAGCCGCCAACCGGCGCGACTTCGGACACGCCCTTCACCGAGGAGAGGGCGTAACGCAGATTCCAATCTTGGATCGAGCGAAGCTCTGCGAGATCATGTTTCCCGCTATCGTCAACGAGCGCGTATTCATAAACCCAGCCCACCCCGGTCGCGTCCGGGCCGATGACGGGATTGACGCCTTCCGGCAGCGAGCCGCGCACGGAGTTGAGGTATTCAATTACGCGCGAACGTGCCCAGTAAATATCCGTTCCATCCTCGAAGATGACGTAGATGAACGATTTGCCGAACATCGATTCGCCGCGAACGAATTTCACTTTGGGCGCGGCGATGAAGAGAGTGGAGATCGGATAGGTAACCTGATCTTCTACCAGATCGGGCGAGCGACCTTCCCAGTCCGTGTAAACGATGACCTGCACGTCGCTGAGATCCGGAATTGCGTCGAGTGGGGTGTGCATCAGTCCGTAAATTCCAGCCGCGACTGCAAAAAGCGTGAAAATGAAAACGAGGAATTTGTTCCTCGTGCTCCCTTCGATCATCCGTTCGATGAACGTGCCGCGCTTTGGAATCGCGACGGTTTCTTCCGTCGAGCTCAGTTCCGTTTCGGTCATGGCTTCTTTCCAGGGGCCGCGGTTTCCTGAGCTTTTTCACCTTCGTCAAACTCTTTGAGCGCGCCTTGCACTTTTGACTCGGCGTCGATCAAGAAGTTCGCGCTAGCGACTACGGGTTCATTTTCCTGCAAACCGCTTTGCACTTCGTAGATGTCACCGTATTTCGCACCGAGCTGAATAATGCGCGGCTCGAGTTTTCCTTCGCCTTTATCCACGAACACAACACTGCGCATGCCGGTCGGCATCACTGCGCTCACCGGTATCGTGAGCGCCGCGCCCATGTCCATTTCCAGCTCGGCATTGACGTACATCCCGGGCCGCAGCTTGAAATCGGGATTCGGAATATCGATGCGCACCTTGGCCGTGCGTTTTGTTTCATCGAGAAACGGATTGATCAGGGCTAGAGTGCCGTCGAAGTTCTGGCCAGGATACGACTTCGCGGTGATGGAGAGCTTTTGGCCCACTTGAAGCATCGACAACTCGTTCTCGTAAAATTCCGCCCACATCCAGACGACGCTGAGATCGGCAACTTCGACGAGCATGTCACCTAGTTTCACGCTCTTTCCCTGTTCAACGGGCACGGATTGCACGACGCCGCGAAACGGAGAGAGCAAAGTGAGCGTGTCGGAGGCTTTGCGTGTTCTTTCCAGCTCGGCAACTTGTTCTGACGTCACATTCCAAAGCTGGAGCCGGCGTTTGGCTGATTCGATCAGGCGCTGGGGCGTTTCGCGCGCGTCTTTCGTCTTCGCTTCGTCGCGCATTCGCAATAGCTCGACGAACTCGCGCTCGCTTGTGAGCAGGTCTGGGCTGTAGATCGACATGAGCGGCGCGTCTTTTTCAACGAGCTCGCCCGGCGACGTGACGTTCAACCTTTGCACGTAACCATCGACGCGGGAGACGAACTGCCAGTTGCGGCTCCTATCGGGCACGATCAAGCCGACTGCGCGGATAGTGTGACGGAGCGGTTTGCGCTCGACCTTTGCGTAGCGCACACCGATCTGCTGTTGACGCTCAACGGGCACGACAAACTCGCCCGGTTTCTCGCCGCCTTTCATTTCGCCCGCTTTCATCCCCGGCATTCCAGGCATTCCCTTCGTCTCGCCACCACCGCCCTTCATTTGTTCTCCCTGAGTCTGCGATGTCTGGGCTTCGGCCCCGCCTTTCTTCATCACCGGCACGAGATCCATCGAACAGATGGGGCATTTGCCGGGATCCTTTGAATGCACCGACGGGTGCATTGTGCAGGTCCAGTAGTCGATGTTGCTATCCTTCTTCGCCGACGGCGCTTTCGAGCACGAAGCAGCCCCTAACGAAGTCAGCAGCACCAAAGCGGTCACTATTAGTCGTATGTTCATTTCATCTGCCTCTCTGTTTCGCCGATTTGCCGATTCCGCCATTCGACGTTTCAACCTCTGTATTTGGGAGCGGGTAAACTTGCGCGCCGATGATCGCCTCCAGTTCCGCGACGGCGACCTGGTAATCCGTCAGGTGCATGCGGGCGGTTGCTTCGATCTCGCGCAGAACTCGTTGCGCAGTGATCCAATCGAGGAACGACACCTTGCCCGATTCGTAGGCGAGCCGATTGGCTTCGAAGGCTTGCTGCGCTTGTGGCACAAGCTTATCGCGGAACAGCTCGACGTGATGATGAAACGTTTCGATCTTCTCGAGTTGATCGCGCAAAAGCCGCAGCGCTTCTTTCTGTGAACGATCGAGCGCTTGTTCGGCGGCGCCGACGTTTTCACCGGCTTCGCGGACTCCGGCGGCGTATTTTCGAAAGTTGATCCACGGAACGGTAAAGGAGATACCGGCGTCTAATTCGCTTACCGCTTGCCCGGCATCATTGTAACGCTGCGCTTTGGCCATCAAGGCCGGATCGGGAATCCACTCGCGACGCGCGAGCTGAAGCTTCGATTTTTCCATGTCGATCTTCGCTTCCGCCATTTTGATTTCCGGTCTCTGCGTTAGGACCAGTGGTCGAAGCGCAGTTGGCGAGAGTTCCGGCATTTGAACGCTCGCTGTCGCCGGTTGACCGAGCGGCGCGAACGCGTCGCGATTCATCAGCGTGTTAAGCTGCGCCTGCTCGTCCGAAAGCTGGCGCTCGAGGTCGCGCCGCGCTTCCTCCAGCTTGCTCTCATCGGTTTCCGCGACGAGCACATCGGCCGCGGTCTGTGTGCCCGCCTCGTATTTGGCGCGGCTGATATCGGCAATCTGCTTCAGGGACTCAATGTTCTTGCGATTGATTTCAAGCTGCTCGTAAGCATTCGCGAGCCGGAAAAACGATCCGCGCGCTGCGGCGATCACATCCAATTGCTGCCGCCGAACATCTTCGTACGCCGAAAGCGCATCGGCCAAAGCCGCCCGCGCGCGTAAGAGATTTTTGCCAGTAACCGGGACGATCTGCTCGATGCTTATCGATTGGTCCATGAACGCATTCGGCGGCACATCGACAAAGCGGTGCACCCGTGAATCGCCTCCTAATCGCGGGTCATCCCATGCCGCCGCCTGCGGAACGCGCGCGCGCGCGGCCTTCCATTTGCGCAGCGATTCTTTGATCGCTGGATTGTTCGCGAGCACAGCAGCAGTCACTTCGCCGAGCGA
>DASTDG010000102.1:0-3996 GCA_035710475.1 Chthoniobacterales bacterium
GCGGCGACTTCGCCGATCACATCCCAATCGGCGCTGCCGGAGTAACCTTGCGCGCGGGTGCGCCCGTGCACAGTGAGCGCCGCGATACCGCAGTTCTTCAGAATTTGCGCGACCTGTACCGCATTGATTGAGTCGGCGTCCCAACCAATGCGGATTTTTGCCGTGACCGGCAACGGTGCAATCGCGCGGACAACTGCATCCGCAACGCGACTCAAAGTCCCGTAATCCTTCAGCAAAGCCGAGCCGCCGTTTTTGCACACGACTTTGTTGACCGGGCAGCCGAAGTTAAGATCGACAAAGTCCGGGCGCACCAAGTCGACGACTTGCCGCGCCGCTTCTGCCATGTGCTCCGCGTCCCCGCCGAAAAGCTGCACGCCGATCGGGCGTTCGATCTCGTCAAAGTCCAGATACTCGCGCGTGCGCTGGTTGCGCCGAAAGATTCCTTCGGCCGAGACGAACTCCGTTGTCAGAACATCCGCGCCATATTCCTTACAGAGCTGGCGGAAGATTTTGTCCGACACGCCGGCCATCGGCGCGAGATAAAGCGGGAATCTGTTCTCGAACCAAGGCAACGAAGATTTCATCATTCCATTCTCTCACAGAATCGTTTGCGCCGCAGGTGGATCGAGCTCTCCGAGCTCGATGTTAATCCAACGCAGCCGCAGGCTGCCCATTATTTAGCATCGCCCGCGGAGCGGCCGATTCACCTTACGCGGCGCTGCGCAGCAATTGCGCGATTTCGTTTTGCACGTCTTCCAGCTCGTCGAGCCGCAGTTGCGGGTCGGGCACGATAAAGACGTCGCCCGTCGCACCGTGCTCGTAAATCAAGACGCGCCCGCTGTCTCTCGCTTCACTCTTGATCTGTTTCAAAGTTCGTTTCCGCTCGAGCATCGCCGCCAGCACGTAACAGGTATTGGCCGGCGGGTTCGGCGACGCAATTAATCGCCGAAAAAGTTGCTCGGCGGTTTCCTTCGCTAAGGGCTCGGGTGGCGGTTCCGGCAGCGGTTCGTAGCGCGTCTTCCAAAACGAAAACGGCTGAATATTTTCGTTCCGGTTTGTCCACGCGTCTTCGCTCAAATCTTCGCGGCGATAGCCGTCGGCGTCGTGGAAGAGCAAAGTATAAAAGTACTCACCGGGCGTGAACGGCCGTTGGGTCACAGCGCATCGGTCGGCACGATGTTTGATCGCCCATTCGTTCGGCCACGGGTTCATCGGGCAACTATACGCCGCGGCTGAAAGAGTCGAAAGCCCAGCGCTTCGCGGTTCGAGGCCCGGAGGTAGAACAGGTAAAGGCCGATGACGGTGAAAAGAACATTCGGCGTCCATGCCGCGAGCAATGGAGAGATGCGGTCGCCTTCTCCGAGCGCTAGAAACAGGTGGGTGAGAAAATTCATCGAGAACACAAGGATGACCGCGCTGGCGACACTCGCCAGAACGCCGCGACGTGAATACCCGATGCCGAGCGGCGCCGCGATGCAGACGACGACAAAACAAGTCCACGGCAGCGCGAGACGATACTGAAAATGAGTGCGGAACGGCGCGAGCAAGGTCGCGGGAAAATCCGCGTTGAAGTGCAGATAATCGCGCAGCTCCGGCAGGCTGAGATATTCCGCGCGCGCATTCGCGCTGCCGAGCCGGAAAGGCGTTTCGCTCCAGTGCTGGACAATGACGGAAGGATAAAACTGCTCGTCGATCACGTTTCCGGACGCGTCGTAGCGGACCACCTTCGCGTTGCTCAGCTCCCAGCTCTGCGACTCGGCGTGGTAGACGGCGCGGCTGGCGAGATAGTTCGTTACGATATCGTCGTTCGAGTCCTGCTGCAGCACCTGGACATTGTTGAATTCGTTGCTGCCGTTGCGGAAATTCTGGATGAACCAGGTCCGCGCATCGGTGCGATTGCGAAAAATCTGGCCTTCAACCAGTGCCTCGGGCCGGCCACGCGCTTCGGAGAAAAAATTCTTCCGCACGAGTTCGGCGTGCGGCGCGAGCGAATAGTTCAGCGCCATGGTCGCACCGACGGTGAGCAACCCGATGATGACAAGCGGCAGGAGAATGCGCGGCAGACTGATGCCGGCGGTCAGCATCGAGACGATCTCGTTCGCGCGCGACATTCGCCCGAGTGAAAAGAGCAGCGCGAGCAGCAGCGACACCGGCAGCAGGATGATGAAAACCTGCGGCACCTGCGTGAGGTAATATTGCACCGCCAGTCCTAGGCCGACCCGTTCGTCGAGCAGTGTCGAAATGTTGTCGCTGATATCGAAGATGAGCCAGATAGAGATAAACCCGGCGATACAATAAAAGTACGCCTGAACAAAATTGCGAATGACGTAGCGGTCGAGCAGGCGCACGAGTTAAGGTAAGCAAATCGCGATGATCGCGCTGAAAGATTCTCTCGGGACCGAGTTTGTCGAGCGGGTGCGCGCGATCTTTTCGGAAAATGGGCTGCTGTCGAAGGCGAGGAACTTCGAGTTTCGGCTGCAACAGCAGGAAATGGCCGCAGCGGTAGCGCACGCGCTGGAGGAAGATCGCCATCTTGTTGTCGAAGCCGGCACTGGCGTCGGCAAATCACTCGCCTATCTCGTCCCGGCGATTCTCTTCGCGCTCGAACAGCACAAAAAAGCGATCGTCTCCACGCACACGATCAATCTCCAGGAGCAACTCGTTCATAAAGACATCCCGATCCTGAAGAAGGTGCTGCCGGTTGAGTTCGAAGCGGCGCTGATGAAAGGCCGGCAAAATTATATCTGCGGCCGCAGACTCGAACGCGCGCTGCAAAGCGCGAATGAGCTTTTCACCGGGCCGGAGCAGACCGAATTACAGCGGCTTGCGCAATGGGCCGCGACCACACGCGACGGTTCGCTCAGCGATTTGTCTATCGAACCTGACCCGAAAGTTTGGATGCAGGTTTGCAGCGAAGCGCACATCTGCACGCAGAAGACCTGTGGCCAAAACCCACGCTGTTTTTATCAGCAGGCGCGCAAACGCTTGCTCGCCGCCGATGTTATCGTCCTCAATCACACGCTGCTGTTCATGCTGCTCGGCAGTCCGGAAATGCAGGAGGAGCGCGAGAGCGGTTTTCTCTTCCCGAACGATTTCCTTATTTTCGATGAGGCGCACACAGTCGAGCAGGTGGCATCTCGCCAGATCGGGATCGGCGTCTCGCAATACGGGCTAAGATCGACGATTCAACGGCTCTACAACGCGCGCACGCGAAAGGGGCTGTTCACCGTGACGCGCGACGCGGCCGGTGTGCGACTCGCCGCGGAACTGGTGGACGACGTGAACAAGTTCTTTGCCTCGGTCGACTCCAAATCCGACTTCCGTAAAGGCCGCGAGTTCCGCGTTCGCGATGTCGGTCTTGTGCCGGACACGATCACTGGCCGTCTAACGGCATTGCAGGCGCGCATCATTGACGTCGCGAAGCGTGCGGACGACGAACTGTTGAAAGCCGAGCTCCAAGAGTTCGGCCGCCGCATCCGCGATGCGCGCGACGGTATCGCCATTTTTCTCGAGCAAAGCGCGCGCGAGCACGTCTATTGGGTCGAGCGCACCGGCAAAACCGAGCGCTACCTTTCGCTTAACGCCGCACCTGTCGATCTTGCGCCGGTGCTGCGCCGGATGCTGTTTCGCGAGAACGCTTGCTGCATCATGACGAGCGCGACCCTCGCCGTCGGCCGGCCGGACCTCGCGTACTTCCGCGAACGGATTGGCGCCACCGACGCCGAGCCGTTGCAGCTCGGCAGCCCGTTCGATTTTCAAAAACAGACAAAACTGTTCGTGGTGCAAAAAATGCCCGACCCGCGCGATGCGGATTACCACCGGGCGCTCGAGCGCTGGATTGCGCATTTTGTCGAGAAGACCGACGGCCGCGCGTTTGTCCTGTTCACCAGCTACCGCGACCTGCAACAGGTCGCCGGTGAGATGCAGAAATTTTTTGTTGGGAAAGGAATGAACCTGCTCGTCCAAGGCGGCGGCGCGCCGCGCGGCAAATTGCTC
>DASTDG010000103.1:0-2748 GCA_035710475.1 Chthoniobacterales bacterium
GCCGTTTTCGATTTTGCCGGTCGCAATAACCGGCTCAGCTGTGTCACGCTCGTGGCGAAAAGCGTTGGTGAAAAGTTCCAGCAACGCCTCCTGAAACAGTTGTGGATCGACATTGAGCACGGCGTCACTGGGCTGGATGTCCCACTCCACCGCCGCGCCGTCTTTGCCGAGCTCGCGCTCGATTTTCGCGCGCACGTCTTGGAGGAATTCCGACGCGCGATACTCAATCATGTGCGGCTGCGGCTGAGCGACACGCGCGGACAGCTTTTGTAAATGTCCTCCCATGCGCGCCAGCATCTCGCGCAGACGCCGAATCTCCGTTTTGATCTCGGAATCCGTGCCAATCTCATCGAGGTAGGCCGCCTGCAGTTCGGCCGCATTGAGATCGTTGCGCAAATCGTGACTGAGTTGGCGAACGAAGCGGACGATGTCGTCCCACGCCACGGTGATCGATACATTTTGATTCGCAGGTTGTTTGTCTTGCATCTGAAGATCGGCTAGTTGCGGATTGCGAACGTGTCGGCACCCGGGTGCTCGCCCGCAGTGGCGACGATGTCAGGGTTATTGCTCGCCAAATGCTCAAGCACATGAAATACATCCTCGGCGTCGGCGTCGATCTCCTGCGCAATTTGCTCTGCCGTGTTTGGACTCGCCGAAAGTTGTCCGCGAACTTTGCTTTCGAGTTGCAACAGCTTCGTCGCCGCTCTTTTTCCGGCTTCGACGCCAGGCTGGTGATACGCGTTAATATTAACGAGCGAGCCATAGAACCCAACGGCGCGTTTGTAGAGCGCAATCAAAGCGCCGACGTTAAACGCGTCCACGTCCGGCATGCTCACAGTGATTGATTGCCGTCCACTTTCGTAAAGCGCCGCACGTGTCCCCTGCAAGAACCCTTGCAAATAATCGCCGCTCGTCACCCCCGGCTCGACCTCAAACCGCTCACCATGTCGATCTTTCCGCACTTCTATAAAGGTGATGAAGAAGTTTAGCACGCCGTCGCGCAGCTGCTGCACATAGGCATGCTGATCAGTCGAAGCCTTGTTCCCGTAAACCGCAATGCCCTGATGAACGATGTTACCGTCCAAGTCCTTCTCCTTGCCTAACGACTCCATCACCAGTTGCTGCAAATAGCGGCTGAACAGCAGCAAGCGATCCTTGTAAGGCAGGATCACCATGTCTTTTTCGCCGCGTCCGTTTCCGGCGTAAAACCACATCAAGGCAAGCAACATGGCCGCGTTTCGCGACAATTGTGTGACGCGCGTCCGCTCGTCCATTGCCGCCGCCCCGCGAAGGAAATTGTCGATCTTCAACCCCTGCAGCGCCATCGGCACAAGGCCAACCGCGCTCATGACCGACGTGCGGCCGCCCACCCAGTCCCACATCGGAAAACGGGCCAACCAACTGTTCTTCTCCGCCTGTTTGTCCAGATCGCTTCCGACACCGGTGACTGCCATCGCATGTTTGTTGAACGAAAGACCGCGTTTATTGAACCGCGCTTCTGTCTCGAGCATGTCGTTTCGGGTTTCCTTTGTGCCGCCGGACTTCGAGATCACAACGACGAGCGTCTGCGCAAAACGATTGTGGGTCTTGCGGAACACGCGGTCGAATCCATCGGGATCGGTGTTGTCCAGAAAATAGATGTCCATCGGGTCACGTTCCGATCCGAGCGCGTCGGACACGAATTGTGGCCCGAGCGCGGAACCGCCGATCCCGATTAGCAAGATATGCTCGAATTTGCCGCCACGCTCCGGCGTGATGTTGCCGCTATGCACCTCCGCCGCGAATTGCTTTATCCGCTCCTTTGTTTGTTCGATCTCGCGACGGAGCTCCTCGCTCGGCGCGATCTTCGTATTCCGCAGCCAATAGTGTCCGACCATCCGTTGCTCATCCGGATTGGCGATGGCCCCAGCTTCCAGCTCACTCATCGCGGCAAACGCGTTGTCGATTTTGCGTTGCATTCGAGAAAAGAAATCATCCGGGAAATTCATCCGGCTGATGTCCAAGGAGAAGCCGAGGTGTTGATACCGAAGAAAGTACTTCTGGAAACGCAGCCAGAGGGAAGTCGTCGTCATGCGCTCGCCGATGCGCGGCTTCGAATATTAACGGCACGCTGTCGCGAATTTGCAATCGCTGCGGCGGTGAAAGAGCAAAAAACCCCGGGCTCCGACTTGCGAACGGATCAGCCGCGGGTATAAGCGGTTCGCCTATGCAGCCAGTGCGCGGTAACGGCCTGCCGCATCTCTGTGCAATGTTGCTGGCGTCTGGAGTGACGCTGCTCATTTTGCTCGCAGGCCGGGTATTGGCGGTGCATCGCGAGGCGAAGAACATTGCGGCTGTCGCGCCGGAACTTTTTCCCCTCAAAAACCAAGGCCTGGCGTTTCAGCGCCTTGCCGCACGCACCGATGGTGTATTACCACTCTATGGTAGTTCGGAGTTGCTCGGACCAGCTGGCGCGAGAGCGAGCGACTTCTTTCGCACTGCGCCGACTGGCTTCCAAGTATCGCCGGTGGGCAAAGCGGGAGCGACTACGCTCATTACCTTAGAAAAGCTGGGCGCGATTGGCCGCCAGTTCCGTGGAAGAAGGGTCGTCATCTCGATTTCTTCGGCATATTTCGCATCCGGCGTCACCTCTTACTGGTACGAAGGGAACTTCTCGCCCTTTGCAGTCAGTGAGCTGACGTTCGATAATGAGTTCGATCTTGCGCTCAAGCGCGACATCGCTGCACGGCTGTTGGAGTTTCCCCACAC
>DASTDG010000104.1:0-13456 GCA_035710475.1 Chthoniobacterales bacterium
AGATTTTCCGGAAGCGATCACAAACGCGCTCGAAATCGCGGAGCGCTGTAACCTCGAGATTGAGCTCGGCAAATCGAAGTATCCCGAGTATCCGCTGCCGGAAGGTGTCATGCGCGAGCAATACTTGCGCGAATTGTGCGCGAACGGTCTGCAGTGGCGTTACGGCGACCGCGCTAAGATCGACAATCAACTGCGCGAGCGTCTCGAATACGAGCTGGGCGTGCTCGAGAAAACTGGCTTCGTCAGTTACATCCTCATCGTTTGGGATTTCATCCGGTTCGCGAAAGAGAAGGGGATTCCCGTCGGGCCAGGTCGCGGGTCGGCTGCCGGGTCGCTGGTCGCCTATGTCCTCGGGATTACGGACATCGATCCGCTGCAGTTCGGACTGTTGTTCGAGCGCTTCCTCAATCCCGATCGCGTCTCGCCGCCGGATATCGATGTCGATTTTTGTGAAGCCCGGCGCGGCGAAGTCCTCGAATACGTACGACAAAAATACGGCGAGCGGCGCGTGGCGCAGATCATCACCTTTGGGAAGTTGAAGGCGAAAAGCGTCGTTCGCGATGTCGGCCGGGTGATGGGGCTTAGCTATCGCGACGCTGACCGCATCGCGCGGATGATCCCCAACGAGATCAACGTCACGCTCGAGTCGGCCGCGGAAAAGAACCCTGAACTCAAACGCGCGATCGAATCGGAGCCGGAGACGAAGCAGCTTTTCGAGTACGGAAAAATTCTCGAGGGCCTTTCCCGCAACGCCGGCGTGCACGCCGCCGGGGTCGTAATCGCCGATCGCGATTTGACTGATTACATTCCACTCTGCCGCGACGTGAAAGGCAACGACGTCATCAGCCAGTACCCAATGGGACCGCTGAACGACCTTGGCCTCCTTAAGATGGATTTCCTCGGATTGAAGACGCTGACCGCGCTCGAGGACAGCGTGACGCTGATTCGCAAACGCGAGCCGAACTTCTCACTCAAAGACATTCCGCTGGACGACGCGGCGGCATTCGCACTGTGCAACCGCGGCGAGACGGTCGGCATTTTTCAAATGGAGTCTGGCGGAATGACCAACCTGGCGAAGCAATTCGACATTCAAAAGCTCGACGACATCATCGCATTGATCGCGCTCTATCGCCCCGGGCCGATGGAATTGATTCCAGAGTACGTCAGGGCAAAAAAGGGGATCACGCCGATCAAATATCTGCATCCGTTACTGGAAGAGATCTGCGCCGACACTTACGGCGTGATGATTTACCAGGAACAGGTGATGGCAGCGGCGAGCAAATTGGCCGGCTATTCACTTGCGCAAGCCGACCTGTTGCGCCGCGCGATGGGGAAAAAGGACAAGCCGAAGATGGCGAAGGAGCGCAAGAATTTCATCGATGGTTGCGCGCGCGCCAACAAAATCGCGGAGAAGAAGGCGAACGCGATCTTCGATTTGCTCGAGAAATTCGCCGGTTACGGATTCAACAAGAGTCACAGCGCGGCCTACGGGATTATCAGTTATCAGACCGCATATTTGAAGGCGCACTACCCGGTCGAGTTCATGGCCGGCCTGCTCAGTAACGAAATCAACAACACGGAAAAAATCTCCGTCCTCGTCGCGGAATGTAAGCGCCTCGGCGTCCCGATTCTGCCGCCGGACATTAACAAAAGCGGCCTCAAATTCAGTCCGGAAAAATGTGGCACGGGCATTCTGCCCGTGAAACCAGAAGGTCATCGGCAAGATGCCGATGCCACGCTGGCAATCCGTTATGGACTTGCCGCGATCAAGAACGTTGGTGAGTCCGCGATGCAGGTGGCCATCTCGGAGCGCGAGCGGGCAGGGGAATTCAAGTCAATGGAAGATTTTTGCGGCCGAATGGGGACACGCGTTGCCAACCGTAAAATGTTGGAAAGCCTGATCAAAGCCGGTGCGTTTGATTTCACCGGCTGCGACCGCGCGGAGCTATTCGACTGCATTGACGAAGCACTCGGCCTCGCCGCCGCGGCCCACCGCGATCGGATCGCCGGCCAGGTATCTCTCTTCGATGACGACGCGCACTCGGGAACGCGGCGCAAACGAACCGTTACGGCGTGGAGCGAACATGAAAAACTGTCGTATGAAAAAGAGCTGCTCGGTTTTTACGTGAGCGGTCATCCGTTGGATCGATACGTCGATCTTTTCGCGGCCAAAAATTACCAGTCGATCAATTCGTTAGGCGAGCTGGACGACCGCGCTTCCTTCAGCACGGCCGGGGCGATTCTGCACGTCGAGAGAAAGTTCACGCGCAGGGAAGGCAAACCGTTCGCCGTTGTGTGGATTGAGGACCTCTCCGGCTCGCTCGAGGTTGTTGTTTGGAACGACGTTTATCTGAAGGTCTCCGATGCGCTCACATCGGGGCGCGTCGTCGAAATTCGAGCCACCATCGACACGCGGGGCGATTCGCTGCGCGCGACCGCCCAAAACGTGAAGGTATTGTCGCCACATGCAAACGGTCTCGGAAACGGCAATCACAGGTCGACAAACACGGCCGGCGAACCGGCGGTGCTGTTGCAATTCTCGAGTGCAACAACGAGTGAGGAGCTCCGTCAGGTGCGCGAGATTCTGGCGACTTCACCCGGACAACGTCGGGTGCAGTTAATCTTGGATCGGCCGAGTGGAGGTTTGGTCTGTGTCGATGCCGGTGCCGACTTGCGTGTTGAGCTTACCCGCGATCTCGAACAAAAACTCGAGCGGTGGCTGGTCACGAGCAAAGCCCAGTGGCGAAATCCTACTGCTG
This sequence comes from Chthoniobacterales bacterium, assembly GCA_035710475.1. GTDB lineage: Bacteria > Verrucomicrobiota > Verrucomicrobiia > Chthoniobacterales > UBA10450 > AV17. The sequence continues at coordinate 2,760 of DASTDG010000104.1, forward strand.
ATCCAGCGACAAGCTGAGCGGTTTTCGGTCGCCGGTACGAAAAGCCTGCAAGACGTTCGCGCCAAACTCGCGGTTTTTCTCGCTGCCAACCATCACCTCTAGTCTTCGTCCCATTGACTCGCGGCAGATCCGGGTGAATTCATCGGGCCCGGCATCTTTCTTCAAGATCAGCTGCCAATCGCCTGTAAAGATGCTGCCCTGCAAAGCGATAGTCTGAATCTGCGGCGGGGATTGTGCACCTGTCCCGAGCGGCAGCAACTGCAAGCCGCTGATGCATTCGGCCGTTGCCAGTGCGCCACTTTCGAACAGCGGCTGCTCGGGCGTAATCGTGGCGCCGATTTTTCGTAGATCGGCAAAATTCGTTGTTCCGGTGAAATCCACGCGCGCTGAGCCGGAGCGAAGCGTCAACGAATCGATCGCAGCTGCATGGCCTTGAAAACTCAATTGCGCCGACACACCGGACGCAGGTAGGCCATGGGGAAAGTAATCAGTCAGATTGGCGACCGAGAACACGAGTGAACCTTGCGCCGCGTGTTCCGGCGATATGTCGATCTTGCCTTCTGCATGCAGGAAATCGCCGCCGCGGGCAAGCTCCAGCTGTTCCAGGCCAAGCTGAGTCCCGCTCAAATTGACGCGCGCGCGCAGCAGATCAACGGCCGCGTTCGAGATCGTCAGTCCAGAGCCCTCGACGTGTAGTTGCCCGTCAAATTTTCGATCGTGCGCCTTGAGGGATCCGGCTACTGAGAGCTCTCCACCGAACGCGGTGGGCTTTGCACCGCATAACAGAGCCAGGTTCGCAAGATTGCGAATAGACGCCGCGATGTCTGCGCGAAGGTTCAGCTTCATCCAGTCTTGCAGCCTCGGTGGCAGCGTGGCCTCGCCGGTAAGCGTCAGTTCGTTGCCGCTCTGCTTCAGATAAAGCTGCTCAACGGCGACTTGTCGATGGTTGAAGGCTGCGCCGAACATGGCCAGATCCAGCGCACGATCGTGCCACTGCAAGTGAGTCAGCTCGGTCCACATCCAGCCGGTGGCGTGCAGCGGATCGAGCAAGTTGCCGCGCAAACTGAATTTGCATGCGTGCAGCAACCCGCGGATGTGGTCCGTGAACCCGATGGCGGCGGCTAATTGCGCGAGCGAAATTTCACTCGCCGAACCGGCGACGTTCGAGATTGCACCAGCCGAGCGCCAGTCATGCGAAATATCCGCGCGAATTTCTCCACCGAAAACTTCCGCATCGAAATGAATGCCGATAGCACGATCGCCAAGCTCGGATAAATCGAAGGTGACGGAGGCGAGATCGACCCCGGTTGTAAGACTCAGGCCCGCGATCGTCAGACGATTCTCTTGCCATTTCGTGCCGCCGCGGAGTTGACCAAAAGTCTGCCGCAACCATGGCGAAGCAATCATCACCTGGTCAGCTTGGAAAGTGCCGGCCTCGATTTCACTGCCCGAAAACGACACATTCCGAAGCAACACGACGGTATCTCGATCTTCCACTCGCACTTCGCCGTGCTGAATGTTGAAAGCGTCCGGCAACAGATTGTGCAAAGCGCGCCAGCCGGCTTGGTTCACCAATTGCCCGGATTCGGTTCCTTGGTGGACGCTGAGATGAAAACCGTCCAGCGTGATTGCGCGGATAGCGCGCATTTTGCGATGCAAGAGAAACCCTCTGACATTCAGGCCCACCGTCGCCTCCGCGACATTTGCATCGAGGCGGGCTACGGCGTTGCGCGAACTTGTCACCCGCAATCCCCGGACGACAACCGGGTGGAAAAGGGGTGCGTTGATATAGTCGGTGCTCACTGCAAGCCCCTGCTGCCGCGCGTTCCACCACAACCAGACCCGTACGGCGTTGGCGACCGTGAATGGTGCCGAGGCGATGCTAAAGAGCAGCAGAGCCAGCGCGAGCAGCGCGATCAGCAGAAGCCGATTTCGAGCGCGCATTGCCAGGTCAATCGATTGGCCGCGGCTCAGCAAAAACCAATTTCAACGGCTGCGCCGTGTGGACACGCTGCTCGAGTTGCTGTTGGAGTGCGCGCTCGGCTTCAGCGGGCAACTGGCCTTCCGCCGCTTTCTGCCGCGCCAATTGCGGCAAGATCGACAATTCATTTTGCACATCGGCGGCCGAGATGCGGTTCCAAAAACCATTTTCGAACGCGAGCACGTCCGCGCGCTGCTGTGTAACATCGAGAATTTGCGCGTGTGGCAGGTGAATGACGATGTCGTTTGGTCGAACGTCGACAGCCAGATTCTGGCGCAAATCGAAGCCCGCTTTGACATTGAAAGTGCCGTGAAGTTTTACACGCTTGGAGCTGCCAATCCACGTATGAACAAACTCGTGCTCGACCTCGATTTGTCGTGAGACCAGCGCCAGCTCACTGGTCGGCGTAGTCTGCTCCACGTAGACGCGGTTGTTGATGGTGATGCGCGGTTGCAGATGCGCCATGCTGACAAAGGCGTTCTTCATGTCGCGCGCGACACGTTCGCTCTCCTCGAGGCCTTGATGCGTTGTGCGCATCGGCCATGTCTCGGTGCGATAAAAGATGAAGCCGATCAACACCGCCGCGATCAGCGCAATAACGGCCAAGCCGAGCGGCCATGACATTCCACTCGTCGAGTTTGGAGGTGGCGAGCGTTTTCTTTTCACGCCAAAAAAGTACCGCCCCCCACGCCCGAGGGGCGTGAAGGGCGGCTGTTCCCCCCAGAACACTCTTGGAAAACTGGCTTCGTAGTAACCGAGCTTACCGGCCGTGGCAACAAAATTCTCATGGTTCAGCTCGGCGTCACCGGCCGGTATTTTTGGGCGGTGCGCCAGCCAGTTGCGCTAAGCCATCGCGCGCGTTCTAATTTTGTATGCGAAATGCGCAGGGTGGAAAACGTCAGAGTCTCACTGGCTCGCTCCTGATCGCGCATCCGAACATGCTCGACCCGAATTTTCGCCGGACGGTACTGTTCATCTCGGTGCATGATCCGGAGGATGGCGCGGTCGGAATAATCATCAACCGGCCACTCGATAAGCAGCTGGCGGACGTGGTGACTGAGCCGCCGCCGGCTGGCTTGGCCGATGTGCCGGTGTTTCTCGGCGGGCCGGTGGGCAAAAACCAGCTAATGATCGCGGCGCTTGAATGGCAAAAAGGCGAAGGACTCAAGCTCAATCAAAAAGTCGCGCTCGAAGAACCGAACGATGACGGCGCTACGGTTTGCGCTTTTGTTGGCTACGCTGGCTGGACTGCGGGGCAACTCGAGACGGAGCTCGAACAGAAGGCCTGGCTGGTGCGTAAGCCAAGCCGCTCGCTAGTAAGACTCGAGCGTTTGCCACAGCTTTGGTTCGACATTATGCGCGGGCTCGGGCCATGGTACAAAATGCTCGCCGCCGCGCCGGACGATCCGTCCTTGAATTGAAGCGATTGGTTTACGCGAGGTGAGAAGTAATTGGTCTTGATTCCAACTTCTCACTCATCACTAATCACTTCGCACTCGGCTCATGATAATCGGCGTTCCGAAGGAGATTAAGGAACAGGAACAACGTGTCGCGCTCCTACCTTCCGGCGCGCAACAACTGGTCCGGCGCGGCCATTCCGTCCTCGCGGAAAAAAATGCCGGGATTGGTTCCGGCTACGCCGACGACGAATACGTCCGTGCTGGCGCGGAGATTGTCGATTTTGCAGCGGACGTTTTTAGGCGCGCCGAGCTGATCGTGAAGGTGAAGGAGCCATTGAAGGCGGAATTCCCACTTTTGCGCAAAGGCCAGATTCTCTTCACGTATTTGCATCTCGCCGCCAGCAGATCGCTAACCGAAGCGTTGCTCGCGTCTGGCGTTATCGCCATCGCCTACGAAACGATTCAGGTTGGCAATCGGCTTCCGCTGCTGGAGCCGATGAGCGAGATCGCCGGCCGCATGTCGGTTGTTATGGGTGCCAATTTTCTGGCCAAATACAACGGCGGCAGTGGCGTGTTGCTCGGCGGCGTTCCGGGCGTTTTGCCGGGTCGCGTGGTTGTGCTCGGCGGCGGCACCTCCGGCGTGAACGCGGCGCGCATGGCCGGCGGGCTTGGCGCCGACGTCGCCATTCTCGATGTCGATCTTGAACGGCTGCGCTACCTAGATCTGGCAATGGGTCACACGAACACGCTTTTTTCGAACGAAGCAAATTTGAGCGACCTGATGCCAGAATGCGATCTGCTCATCGGCGCGGTGCTGTTGCCAGGCGCAAAAGCGCCCAAACTCATTACGCGCGCGATGTTGCGCCAGATGAAGCGCGGCAGCGTGCTCGTCGACATTTCGATCGACCAGGGGGGTTGCGCGGAGACCTCGCGACCAACGACCCACATCGATCCGGTCTATGTCGAAGAAGGCGTGACCCATTATTGCGTGGCAAATATGCCGGCGGCTTATGCGCGCACCGCGACCCAGGCGTTAACGAACGTGACGTATCGCTATGTCGAACTGCTCGCGGATAAAGGCCTCAAAGGCGCATGCGAGAAACAGCCCGCGTTGATTGGTGGGATCAACACGCGCGAAGGCCACCTGACGTGCCGGGCGGTGGCTGACGCACACGGTTTGAAGTACGAGCCACCATTTTGATCAAACCAGAGTAGCTGCGCAAAAACCTGCTCAAATCCAAGGCCGAAAAGCGGGCTTGCTGCGAATCCACAGTTGTCCGAATATGCGTCTCACAACCACCACTATGAAGAAATACATCTGCATCCTGGCAAGCGCCGCTCTGCTCGCGGCTTGTGAACAGAAAACCGAAACGGTGACGCCATCTGGCAGTCCCACCACAACCACCTCACCCGAAGCGACTGCAGCGATGAGCCCAGAGGCGACAACCGGCACGACAACCACAACCACGACCACCGAATCTCCCGCTACTTCGCCTTCGCCGTAACTCCACGGGTCAAATTCAAATATGAAAAAATACATCTGCATGCTTGCTGGTGCAGCTCTGCTCGTCGCGTGCGAACAAAAAGAAACGACCGTGACCAATCCACCGGGCGGTGAGAAAAAAGAGAGCAACACCACGGTCGTGAATCCGTCTCCGGCAACTTCGAGCAAGACGGAATCCAACACGACCATCAATACGAGTTCTTCGCCTTCGAGCGAGAGCAAGAGCGAGACGACTACCAGCACGACCAGCTCCTCGCCCTCGCCGTAGCTCGCAGACAAGTCATCCCGAGAAGTCTTCCTCCGGGCGCGGCTCTGGGGGAAGATTTCTGCTGTACAGCCGTCGATGCTTGACGCTTTACGCGCTTTGCCAGATCGACAATCGCGATGCCACAGCGCTCATTGAAGTTTCGCAAGACACAGCGTTTGACGCGTGAGTCGGAATTCAGACAGGTGCGCCAACGAGGGCGGATCGCGCGGGGCAATCTGTTTACGCTCGGCCTGCTGCAGAATGAAAGCGCCGCGCCGGTGCGTGCCGGCATCATCACTTCGCGGAAACTTGGTCGGGCTGTCGTGCGCAATCGCGTCCGCCGTCGCTTGCGCGAGATTATACGCCGGCACCAATATGAAGTCGCTGCGGGAACTTGGATGGTGATCATCGCGCGGCCGAGCGCCGCGCGTGTGAGCTATCAGCGGTTGGAGGAGGAATGGTTGCGCCTCGCGAAGCGCGCTTCTATCCTAAGTGCCTGATGGTCCGCGCGATTCGTCTCCTCATTCGCATCTACGAATACACGCTTTCACCGCTTCTCGATCTGCTGAGCGGCCCCGGCAGCGGTTGTCGGTTTCAACCAACGTGCTCGCAGTACTTTTTACAAGCAGTCGAGGGGCACGGCGTCTTTCGCGGCGGTTGGCTCGGTTTGCAACGCATCGCACGCTGCCATCCTTGGGGTGATTGCGGACACGATCCTGTACCGCCGCGAATATGTGTTCAGTTCGTCAGTGAATAAGCGCAGCTGCAGGAGTTATGGACCGGACCGCGTGGATCGTCATTACACTTTGCGTAATCGGCCTGATCCTTTGGGAAATCTACGTCGCCAAACAGACGCGCCCGAACCCGGCGATGGTGACGGCTCCGAGTCCGGCGCCAACCGCGCCCTCGGCGCTCGCGAGTAGCACGCCTGCGCCGGTTGCTTCACCTGTAGCCGCAGCGAGTGCAATTCCAGCGACCACGATTCCGTCGTTTCAGGAAAAGATCGACACGCTTCGCAGTTCCGATGTTGAATTGCGCCTAACGAATCGCGGCGGAGGCATAGCCGAAGCAGTTCTACTGAACCATAAAGCAGAAGGTGACCAGCGCGTCGTTCTAAACTCGCCACAGCGGACGCCAATCGGCGCGCTTGTCGATAACCCCGCTGCGCCCTTGCTACCGGAATTTAAAATGACGCGCCAAGGCAACGCGATGCAGCTGGATTACACCACACCCGAGCAGGTGTTGGTTCGCAAAACGCTTTTTTTCCAAACATCTGCCGCGCACAAAGACGAGTTTGTCGCCGAATTAGATGTCGATCTTACGAACCAAGGCACGCAGCCTTACGAAAAGCCAGGCTACTTTGTGGCGCTTGGCTCGGCCGTGCCGATACACCCGAAAGATTATCCCTCATACACACGGCTGGCTTGGTGCGTCGACGGCCGCGCAAGGGGTATCGACGTCGGCTGGTTCGGTGGTGGCGGCGGCCTTTTAGGAATCGGCCAAAGGTCAGCCCAGTCGTTCTACCAGCAAAGTGTCGGGGGCGCGGAATGGGTGGCGGTCTGCAATCAATTTTTCACGACGCTGATCGCGCCGCTCAGCGCAAAAGCAATCAACACTTGGGCGCAACGCTTCGAGATCGCCCAGTGGCCCGGACAGAAAGCGTTTGGCATTGAAGGCGCGTTGGGAATGCCGGGATTCCAGCTGCCACCCGGACAAAGTTATCGCGCGAAATTTGAGCTCTATCTCGGGCCGAAAATTTACCACCGCCTCGCCCAGCTCGAGCATAACGAAGCCGAGATTATGGATTTCGGCATCTTCAAACTGATCTGCCAATTCCTCCTCAATTTCATGAACCTGCTGCACAGCTGGTTCAAAGATTACGGCCTCGCCATCCTCGGGCTGACGACGATCATCAAGCTCGTGCTCTGGCCGATCCAAAACAGAGCGAACCGCTCCATGCGCCGGATGGCGGCGCTCTCCCCGAAAATGCAGGAGCTCCGCGAGAAGTACAAGGATGATCCGACGCGGATGAATCAGGAGGTGATGAAGCTTTACAAGGATTACGGCATCAATCCCGTGGGCGGCTGTTTGCCCATGTTGATTCAAATCCCGATCTTCTTCGGTCTGTTCAAAATGCTCGGCCAAGCCGTGGAATTGCGAAACGCCAAATTCCTTTGGGTGCGCGATCTTTCCCAGCCCGACACGGTCGCGCATCTGCCGGTACTCGGCTGGCCGGTCAACATTATTCCACTGTGCATGGCCGCGACACAGATTTGGTTGATGGCGATGACGCCGAAAACCGGGGACGCCACGCAGCGTCGCGTTATGATGTTCACGCCGCTGATCTTTTTATTTATCTGCTACAATTTTGCCGCTGCTCTGGCATTGTATTACACAACCCAGAACCTGTTTAGCATCCTGCAATTTTACCAGAACAAACGACAACCGGTACCAACTCTGCAAAAAGTAGCGCCAGCCGCGAAACGAAAACGATGATGACGCCGAAAGAGTTGCTCGACACGATGCTCGGCTACCTTGGGTTCGTGGTGCAGATTGAGGAGTCGCAAAACGATGCCGGCAATCTCGTTCTGCAAATCTATACGGAGGAGAGCGGACGGCTCATCGGCCGCGAGGGCGAAACTCTCGAGGCGATCACATTTCTGCTCAATCGCCTGCTCCAGGCGAAAGACAAAGATGCACCAAAAGTCGTTGTCGATTGCGAGCACTATCGTTCCATGCGCGACGATCGGATTGTGCAGCGTGTTCGCGAGCTGGCCGAACGGGTCCGCATTACCGGACGCTCCTTGCAGCTCGAGCCGATGAATTCCTACGAGCGGCGGATCGTGCACAACGCCTTCAAAGATGACCCCGACGTCGCGACTTGGAGCCCATCGGACTCGGCACGGATCAAACAGATCACGCTCCTAAAACGTCAGCCGAAGAGAGAACCCGCTGCGCAGCCGGCACCGCAAAAGTGATTGTCGATGTTTCTGTGTAGAGGCGCTTGTCCTCACGTGTGAACCTAAGGTCCTGCGCCTAACGAAAGCCGCCGCTACAGCTGCGTTTGAAACCGCGCGGCCTCTTTGTGAATTCCCGGCTGCACTTCCGGTCGCCAGCGAAATTTGTGCGACCACGCATTTGTTCTGCCTTCCACCGCGTCGGCGATGAGCTCGCCGAGTACAGGGGCGAACTTGAATCCGTGTCCACTGTCGCCGGTTGCGATACTCAAGCCGCCACGCTCGGGGTCCGGCGCGATCCAGAAATTCCCATCATGCGTATCGCAGTAGAGGCAGATGCGCGAGTAAACAATCGGCGCGTCCGCTAGCACCGGGAATGCCCACGACAAGAACTCGCGCATTCTCTTTTCTTCCTCAGCCGTGACTGCGCGCTGCGACGACTCGGGCGACATCTCGCGGCCCGCACCGTGACTTCCAATCTTCATCACACCCTCGCGTCCGATTGGAAACCCATAGTAGCCGGTCATCGAAATGTCGGCGCCAAACACGGGAAACCGGTCGGCCAAAAATGATTCGGGATTGCGCGGCTTGAGATGAAAAACCGGATGGCCGGTTGCGCGAAAGAATTTCTGCGTGAACGGCAGCAGAAACGGTGTCCACGCGCCAACGGCCATGACCACTGCGTCACCCAAAATCTGTTGTCGATCTTCCAATGCAATGCCTTTGACTACGCCAGCACTTTCCAGGAGCTCGGAAAACTGCGCGGCGCGCAATCTGACCCCGAGCGACGTCGCGCGCTCAACCAGCACACTCACGACACGACCACTTTCCGCGTATCCCGCCGTTGCCTCAAAAAAACCGTCCGGAAAAAGTTCCGCGCTCCACGCTGGAAAACGCTCGCGCAATTTTGCTGGGCCGATTCGTTCCACAGAATGTCCGCGGCGCTCGAGTATTTTAAAGCTCTCAAACTCGAAGTCGCCTGGCTTCATTTCGCGTCGACGCATGAAAAGAAAGCCGGTCTCGTGATAGAGCTTCGTCCCGAACGCCTCGTTCCATTTTCGCCACAACGGAACGGCTCGTTCGACCAGCTCGGTGTAGTCCTCATCCGGTCCATAACTGGCACGCACGGCCTTGCTGATGTCGGTCGAAGCCGCGAGGGGATGCGGCAACGGACCGGAATCAATCAGCGTCACCTCGTGGCCGCGTTTCTTCAGCTCAATCGCAGCGGTAACGCCGTTGATGCCGGCCCCAACGACGATGACTTTCACGAGCCAAATTGTAACGTAAGCGTCTCGCTTGCGAACCAATGAAGAAAGCAAGCTGGAAGCTTGCCCTACTCTAAAATTCGAAAATGATTTTGCCGCTGCGTTGCGATCGCGCCGCATGCGCGACGGCGGCTTTCGCTTCACCAATCGGGTAAGCTTTCTCCACTTTGGTTCGCAACAGTCCGCGCCGCGCCATGTCGAAAAGCAGCCGAAATGCATCCATCCGCTCCGCTATCGTCGCATTGTCGTACCATTTGTTGATCCAGATTCCGCGGAAGCGCAGATCTTTGAAAATCAGCAAACCGTTTGGAATCTTCAGCGGTTGCAAACTCATCGCGCCGAATGTGACCAGCGTCGCGCTTGGTGCGAGGCAGTTCGCGAGACGTAACGCACTCCCACCGCCGACGGCATTTAATCCAAGCCGGATCGGCGCGCCGCTCGTCGCATTCTTCACCTCATCGCGCAGGTTTTCGCTGTCGACGAGCACGATGTCGCCACCTTCGTCGCGCAATTCCTCGATCAACTCCGCGCGCCTGACGACGTTCACGGTTTTCAAACCGAGCTCGCGCGCGATTTCGATGACTGCGCGGCCGGCCGCCGAGTTAGCGGCGTTTTGGATTAACCAATCGCCGCGCGCAAGATCGACATAATCGTGCAGCAAACGCCATGCGGTCATCGGATTAATTTTTAACATCGCCGCGTGCACCGGTTCGATTTCCGGCGGCACCGCAACCAGTTCGCTCGCTTTCACCGCCACGGCTTCGCGCCACGTCCCAAGGTTGTGCGGCAGAATCACGCGCGCGCCTGTCGTTAGGCCGGTTACTTCTGCACCAACATCGACAACCACACCAGCCCCCTCGAATCCCGGCGTCGCCGGCAGCTGGGGACGCGCCGGATATTTACCTTCGATCGCGTTCAAGTCCGCAGGATTAATCGGCGCCGCGCGCATTTCCACGGCAGCTTCATCGGCGGCAGGTCTCGGCCACGGCTGACTTTCCACGCGCAATACCTCAGCCGGATTTCCGTGCCTTTCGTAAACTACGGTCTGTATACTCTCCCTCATCGATGAACTCAGCCGAGCAAACTGAGGCTGCTGAGAAGAATCTGCAAACACACCAGGCTACGACCTTGTCCGTATGGGAAACTGGTGCGCGCGTCGCTTTGCTCGGTCTGGTGATCAATACGGTGCTCGCATCGGCAAAAATCGCGGCCGGAATTCTCGGCAACGCCTACGTCCTGATCGCGGACGGGATTGAATCGGCACTGGATATCGGCGGCTCGCTCGTGATTTGGGGCGGACTCAAGCTGGCAGCGCGTCCGCCGGACGCAACGCACCCTTACGG
>DASTDG010000105.1:0-3744 GCA_035710475.1 Chthoniobacterales bacterium
CTCGCCACCGCGAGTCCGTCCGTTGGCGGACAGGAGGAGGAGGAGGAGATTCCAAAGTGCCGCAAGTGCGGCGCACTCATGCGACCCGGCGTGGTCTGGTTTAGCGAGATGCTCGACCCGCGCAAGATCGACATGGTGGAAAGTTATGTCGGTCACGCGCCGTGCGAACTTGTCCTGGTGATCGGGACGACCGCGCTTTTTGCCTACATTGTTGATTGGGCAATTCGCGCCGCGCGTGACGGTGGCGAGCTCATCGAGATCAATCCGGCTGAAACGCAATTGTCCAACGCGGCGACGCAAACAATTCGCGAACCAGCCGCCGTCGCGTTGCCGAAATTGGTCGACGCCTTGACTTGTAGGGGACGCTGTTAGCGTCCCGTAATTGCTTTCTCCTACAGAATTTTTCGCGCAGCATTAGCGACGGCTCCCAAGATCGGCTACGAGTCAGTCGAGCACAGGTATGAATCGACCTGATCGGTCCCGGATTGCGCTTTCGCGCGAAGAGATGCGCAGCTTCGGCTATCGCGTGGTCGATCTGCTGGCCGAACATTTCGCCGGGATGGAGCGCGGGCCGGTGGGGGCGAAAGTCGATCCGGCCCGGATCCAAAAACTGTTGGCTGCATTTCCGCCGGAGGACGGCCGGCAGCCGCGCGAACTGCTTGCCCAACTCGAGCGCGAAGTTTTCCCGAACAATCTGCATGTCGATCACCCGCGTTTCTTCGCCTTCGTGCCCGGGCCTAACAATTTCGTCAGCACCATGGCCGATGCGCTCGCGGCCGGGTTCAATATTTTTAACGGCACGTGGCTCGGCGGATCGGCGGCGGCCGCGCTCGAACGCGGAGTAGTCGGTTGGTTTTGCCGGATGTGCGGCCTGCCGGAAACGGCGGGCGGTCTTTTCGTCAGCGGCGGCTCGATGGCCAATCTCACCGCGCTCGTCGCCGCGCGTCACGCACTGCTGCAAGATCGGGTCGAGCGCGCGATCGTCTATTTCTCGGATCAAACGCACGCTTCAGTCGAGCGCGCGCTGCGCGTCATCGGCTTCTCGCCCGAGCAGATGCGGAAACTTCCTTCGGACGACAAGTTCAGATTATCAGTCGCCGGCTTGCGCACCACCATTGCGGAAGATCGCGGAAAAGGTTTACGGCCGTTTTGTGTAATCGCGAATGCGGGCACGACGAACACTGGCGCAGTGGATCCATTGCCAGAGCTGGCGGATCTCGCCGCGGCCGAAAAAATGTGGCTGCACGTCGATGGCGCATTCGGCGCGGCTTCGGTCTTATCGCCGCGTGGGAAGAATCTGTTGGCCGGTTTGGAGCGCGCCGATTCGATCTCGCTCGATCCGCACAAATGGTTCTTCCAATCCTTCGAGTGCGGCTGTGTTTTGGTTCGTGACATGGCGCAGTTGAAATCGGCCTTTCAAGTCCGGCCGGATTATCTGCGCGACGTCCACCGCGAAGCCGCGGAGTTTAATCCATGCGATTATGGAGTTCAGCTGACGCGGAGTTTTCGCGCGCTGAAAGTCTGGATGTCGTTCGAGACGTTCGGCGCCGCCGCATTCCGACAAGCGATCACGCGCGGATTCGAGCTTGCCGAGCTGGCCGAGCGCGAGCTGCGCGCGCGTCGGGGTTGGCAAATCGTCTCGCCGGCGCAAATGGCCACTGTGTGTTTTCGGTTCGGCGAGACTGACACGGTACAAACGAAATTAGTCGATGCGATGTTGCGCGACGGCTACGCGTTTCTGACCTCAACCACGCTCAAAGGCGTCACCTGCCTGCGCCTTTGCACGATAAACCCGCGCACAACCGAAGCTGATGTCATCGGGACGGTTAAGCGCCTCGATGAACTCGCGCGGCAATTGTAGGGGCCCAGCTAGTATCTGTGACAGCGACACGTACATTCCGGCGGAGGCGAGCGCGAACCACATGAGGATTCGGATCGCAAACGGTTCCTTCACTTAGTCGTTGATCGCGCGGAGATAGCGTTCGGCCGAGCGTATGACGGCATCTTTCGCATTTGAAAGGACGTTGGCTTTCCACCAGGCGCCGTAAATTTGTTCGAATGCAAACGGTTCGATTGCAGCGAGGATGCGCTGAATCGCCGTGGGCCCAAGCGGAATCAGATTCGGATAGCTGCGCATGAAACTGACGTAGCGGCGGTCCTGCACTACTTGAATGATATCGCCGCTGAGCAGTGCCCCTTCGCGGTTTCCGCCGCCCGGCCAATGCAGCACGGTGCCACCTTCGAAATGGCCGCCGCAGTTGATCAGGGTGAGCCCATCCCATAGCGACAGCGTTGTTTCCTCCCAAAATTGAATACGGGGACTTTTGCGCGTCACCCATTGTCGATCTTGGGCGTGCAAAAGTATTTGCGCGTCGAACCGATCGGCCCATTCCACCATCGCGGAATAATAATGCGGGTGCGAAATCGCGATCGCGCGAACGCCGCCGCGCGCGTTCAGTTCGGCGGCCGTTTGGTCGTCCACCAATGTGATGCAGTCCCAGAGGAGATTTCCGTCGGGCGACTGCAATAACAATGCGCGCTGGCCGATGGCAAACTCCGGTTCGGTTCCGACACCGAGAAGCTGCGGCGCTTCGTCTTCGACACGGTTGCGATGGTCCGCCACTAATCGTTCTAGCGTGGTCCACTCCTGCCCGCCGTGCCTGACGAATTGCCTTTCGTCTTCACAAATCGGACAGCATAGCGGGGGCGCCGTTGTCTCCGCAAACTGCGTGCCGCATTGGACGCAGATAAAATTTTCCATCGCGCGCTGAGCCTAACACATCGCGGCAGCACACTGTAGGGGACGCTGTTAGCGTCCCATTTCGGGAAGCAAACTGCCCATTCGACCTTCGCTCAGGGCAAGACTTTCCCCTACAGTTTTATGCTAACGCAGGTCAATGCGCCGCTGCGTTAAGGATCGCGATCCAAAAAATAAGCAGGACTGACATAGTTTTAGTCCTTGTGGTGAATGGATCCGGCGCCGGTGACGTGTTTCTCGACGGTTTTCGGGTTACCGAAGTAAGTGACGTCGCCTGCGCCGGTAATGGCGACGCGTAGCGATTCGGTGGCGGTGACCTGCGCGCTGCCCGCGCCAGTCGTGGAAATTCCAACACTGCGCGCCTGCAGCGACTTCGCCTTTAAGGCGCTCGCGCCAGTCATGTCGACGAGCAGTTTGTCGACTGCGCCATCGAGCTTCACTTCGGCGGCGCCGCTGGATTGGAGAGCAAATTTGTCGCCGGTCAGCGCCGGCACTTTCAGATCGCTCGCGCCGCTGAGTTTTGCGCCTGAACGGGTGGAACTGGAGACGAGTATTTTGATGCCCCGTCGCGAGTGAATCCGTCGGCGGGTGCGCAGTTCAAGTCGATTGTCGATCTTCCGCGTCTCGATGTACGGGAGGAGATTTTCGTCGGTCGTGATGGTGAGCGCAGGTGCTCCGCTGCGCCATTCGATGTCGAAGGCCCCGCCACTGGTGTGGAGTTCGGCGAAATCCTCCACTGTGCGATGATCGTTGACGATGTGGCCATTCCCGCCAATTCCCTCCCAATCACAACTGGCGAGGGCGAATGCGGCGGCTGCAGCCGTAGAGAGGAAGAACTGTTTCATGACGGGTGCTTTAGGTGATTCGATGCGGCGGCAGTCTGTTTTGGATTCGGGTTTTTAATGTGGCGCGAGTTCCCAACTCGCGAATCCATAGAGCGCAACTTGGAAGGTTGCGCGACATTCACCTCGTGATCCTCAGTTTGA
>DASTDG010000106.1:0-3752 GCA_035710475.1 Chthoniobacterales bacterium
AATCACGCACGCCGCCGCCGCCGCTAAGAACGGGCGGCGCTTTTCCAATTGCTGTCTGCGAAGAACGCTCGCTGGCCGCAAATTCAGTTCCATCGGGCAGGTAGTCACTGCGCGCAGCGCCAGCCCGACCAGTTCGCCTAACAAATAGGCGGAACGCGCAGTTGCATCAGCTGTCGCCGATTCGCTCACCGCGACGTTGCGCAGTGCATTGAAGAATTCGACCGGCAATTGCAATTTCTCCTGAAAAAACTCGCGCATGTAGCGCGTGCTCGTGCTGCCGCCGCAGAGAAAGACGCGCTCGGGCCGGCTCCCCTGCTGCTGCGCCCGGTAATGGCTGATCGAGCGCATGATCTCAGCGTGCAGCCGAGTCATCGTGCTGCGCACGATCTTTGACGCCCGCGCAAGATCGACATCCTCCGGCTCCGCATACGCGCCGCCCAGACTGACAAACACGTTACGCTTCTTCCGCTCCTCGGACGCGGCAAAGGACTCCGCGAAGTCCTTGGCGATGGCGGCGGTGATCGTTGTTCCGCCAATCGGCACGCCCCGCGAAAAGATTTTACCCGGCTCGACGAATAACAGGTTAGTCGTGCGCGCGCCGATGTCGACGAGCAGCGAACAACCGCTTAGCTCGCTGTAATTGTAGCGAAACGCATTGTAGAGCGCCATCGGCGCAACATCGACGATCGCCGTGCGCAGACCTGTTTCCTCCACCGCGCGATTGATCTCGTCCAGCAAATCGGCCTTGATCGCCACCAGGACCACCTGGATCTGTTCGTCCGCGCCGCCGCCGACTAACTGGTAATCCCAAACCACTTCGTCGATCGGGAACGGCACGTTCTGCTGCGCCTCGAAAGCAATGATTCGCTCAATCTTCTCCTCCTCGACCGCCGGCAATTTGACGAAGCGCGCGAAGACCGATTGGCCGGCGGCCGCGTAATTGACCGTGCCGCCGCGGAGGTGCAGTTCGGCCATCATTTCGCGCAAAACACCGGGCAGCTTGGCATGGCTGTCTCCAGAGGCATCAGGCAAAAGTTCGCGGAGGCGGTAATCGATCAGCACGAGCCCGCCGTGCGGTTGCATGCGGAATTTCGCCAACCCAATGGTTTGCGACCCGATGTTGAGGCTGAGGATTTGTCTGCTGGTCGGCATCGGGAAAACGTCAGCGCCCGGAGCTTTTGATCTGCTCGTACCGGTCCCAGTAGAGCGGCGCAAAGGGCGTTTCGCTTTTGTTCAACAGAAGACCGGAAACCTGTGGCATGCTCGCATACCATTGCACCGCAGCGCGGTTGAGGCTGAGCTCATCCTTGACCGTGCCCTGTCGCACGATTTGCACGGCGATGTTTTGCACCGAATTCGGGCCGAGCGGCCGATTGGCCGGGGTAAATCTCGCCACGGTACGCGGCGGCATGTAGATGACCGATCGTCGCTCGCGACCGGCGAGCACATTTGTGTGCGTGACTTCAGCGGTAAACACTGTGGCGTTGAATAAGACGAAATACTTCAGCGTTAGCTCGTCCGTCACCGGCGGTGCCGCTGTAAACTCTGCTTCCACTTGCAGCCACCGCTGCCGTGTATCAACCGGAAAAGCTTCGGCGCCGGCATACGTGAACTGCGGCGATGAGATGAAGTTGCGGGTGATGCGGGTGAGCTGAAATTCCCTCGCCGAGCGAGTCTGTCCGACGAGAAGACCGGGCAAAAACAAACCCACGCTGAGCAAGCCGAAGCGAAACTGCAGCCTCATGAGTAGATGTCGATCTTGCAACCCTTCTGTGCTCACGCGCTGCTTTTCAAGGACTGGCGGAAATACTCGACCGTTTTCCGAATTCCCTCCTCGAATTCAATCCGCGGCTCCCAACCGAGCACTTTTCTTGCTCGCGTGATATCGGGCTGCCGCACCTTCGGATCGTCGATTGGCAACGGCTTACATTCAATTGTCGATGTTGTCCCGGTGATCCGAATGATTTCGTTGGCGAATTGTTTGATCGTCATTTCGCGCGGGTTGCCCAAGTTCACCGGCTCATGGAAATCGCTCATCGCAAGCTTGTATATCCCATCGATCAAATCCGAAACATAACAAAACGAGCGGGTCTGTGAGCCGTCGCCAAAAACCGTGAGCGGTTTGCCGCTAAGGGCCTGGCCGATGAAGGCCGGCACGACGCGGCCATCGCGCAACCGCATGCGGGGACCGTAGGTGTTGAAAATGCGGACGATTTTCGTATCGATCCGATGATACCGGTGATAAGCCATTGTCATCGCTTCGGCGAACCGTTTCGCCTCGTCGTAAACGCCGCGCGGCCCGATCGGGTTGACGTTGCCCCAGTAATCTTCTCTCTGTGGATGCTCGAGCGGATCACCATAGCATTCGGAGGTAGACGCGAGAATGAAGGAGGCGCGTTTGTCTTTGGCCAATCCGAGCGCGTTATGTGTGCCGAGCGCGCCCACTTTCAAGGTCGGGATCGGCAACTCAAGGTAGTCGATCGGGCTGGCTGGCGAGGCGAAGTGAAACACGTAGTCGATCTTCTCCTCCGGGACGAAAATGAAGTTGGAAACGTTATGCTTGATGAACTTGTAGTTCTCATTCCCGGCGAGATGCGCGATGTTCGCCGTGTTACCGGTGATGAGATTGTCGACCGCGATCACGCGATGACCTTCCGCCAGCAGCCGGTCGGTCAAATGCGAGCCTAAAAAACCCGCGCCGCCAGTCACGACTGAAACCGGTTGCAAGCGGGCGGGCATTTCGAGTTTATCTAGCGGCAGCAGGGGAATTTAGCGAGCAGAAATGGTCAATTGCAGATTGCAGACTTGAACTTGCAGATCTGGTGTGACGATTCGCCTTCCGTCTGAAATTTGAAATCTTCAATTTGGAAATTATCCATGTGGATTATCCGGCATCCAACCCACCAGCGTGCTGCTCATCGGTTGTCATTTCGAGCCAAGTCGAGAAATCTCTTGCTGTTCAAACAAAGTGAGATCCTTCGACTTCGCTCAGGATGACAGCTAGAAAACTAACCGTGCGCATTCTTTCCGGCATTCAGCCCAGCGGCGTTCTGCACATCGGCAATTATTTCGGCATGATGCGGCCGGCGATCGACCTGCAGCGCGAGGGCGAGACCTTCTACTTTATCGCCGACTACCACGCGCTCACCAGCGTCCGCGACCCAAAGGCGCTGCGCGAGAATTCCCGACGCGTCGCCCTCGATTTTCTCGCATGCGGTCTGGATCCAGACCGTTCCGTGCTGTTTCGCCAGTCGGATGTGCCCCAGGTGACGGAGCTCGCGTGGATTTTATCAACCGTCGCGCCGATGGGGCTGCTCGAGCGCGCCCATTCCTACAAAGACAAACTCGCCCGCGGTTTGGCGCCGACCGTCGGACTCTTCAGTTATCCGGTGCTGATGGCCGCCGACATTTTGATTTACGACAGCGACGCGGTGCCAGTCGGCAAGGATCAGAAACAACACATCGAGATGACGCGCGACCTCGCCGTGAAGATTAATGAGACTTACGGCGAGGTTTTCAAGTTACCCGAGCCGCGCATCAACCCACAAACCCAAGTTGTTCCCGGTCTCGATGGTCAGAAGATGAGCAAGAGCTACGGCAACAACATCGACATCTTTGGCGACGAAAATGAAACGCGAAAACGTGTCATGAGCATCGTCACCGATTCGACGCCGGTGGAAGCACCGAAGGACCCGGCAAGATCGACAATCTTCCAGCTCTATTCGCTCTTCGCGTCAAAGGAGGAACTCGCC
>DASTDG010000107.1:0-2192 GCA_035710475.1 Chthoniobacterales bacterium
CGACGACCAAATCAAAATCATTGGAGAACGCGGCGGCGTCATTGGCGTAAACGCCATCCTCGTCAGTCCAAAACCGGAAGAGAGCACGATCGATCGTTACGTCGATCACATCGAACACATTGTCGATCTTATCGGAATCGATGGTGTCGGCCTCGGCTTCGACTTTTGCGAGTACCTCTTTCAGCAGTTACCGGCGAGCGTGCACGAGGAGCTTGCGGCCAAATTGACCACGCCGCATTTTATTAGCAACCTAACGAATCACACCCAGACGCACGCTCTCACACGCAAGCTTATCGAACGCGGCTTCACCGACGAAGCAATCGAGAAAATACTGTTCCAAAATTGGATGCGGATCCTGCGGCAGCTCCTCTGACTTGGCGCCTCAGCGCGGCGGCAGAGAAATGCTGTAGGTAATGAGCGCGCAAATCGCCACCATGCCGATCATCGCCACGATGAATATCCCGTCGGCGATTCGCTCAATGCGGTGCCTCCGGCAGACGCTACGAGCGCGCAGCGCCCAGTAGGCAAGAAGGCACGCGGTCAGAAATAACAATGCATCCAGCGCCAGAAAATCATCGGCGAGCGTGTCTGCCTTACCTAATGTAATGACGACGCGAATCAGTCCGATTACGGTCAGACAGACACCAACCATCGCAGACGAAACGGTAAAAATGTGAATGCAGATGTCCTGCTCGAGATGACTCTCGTGATTACCATCTTGCCGCGCGTTCGGCATGGGGTATTAGACCCGGTCCTCAACGGCTTCGTTGGATAAAACTTAGACGTCAATGAGCGGCAACACGCACGCAAGGCGCAAATCTCCAAGAACCGCCTAGCGCTCAGTGCTACCTGCCGCCTTCCAGTTCGTCCGCCAGCGTGTTCGCCTCGTAAACTTTGCGCAGCGCCTCGGTGATGGCGGCGGAATCAACGCTCACGGCGCGGGCTTGTTTGTCCGTGTAAATGCAGTCGAGCGCGAGCGATTGAATGTTCCCGTCGAAAATGATGCCGACGAATTCATTTTTCTTGTTCACGACCGGACTGCCGCTGTTGCCGCCGATGATGTCGGCGGTGGACACGAAGTCGAAAGGTGTGTTTAGATTGAGCGCCGATTTTTTGTCGATCCAGCGCTGTGGAAGATCGAATGGCGGCTTGTTGTCGTGCTCGGAGGCGCGCTGATACAGGCCGGCCAGATTTGTGAAGGGCGGGATTTGTTTGCCATCTTCTTCGTAGCCGCGAACAACTCCATATGACAGCCGCAAGGTGAAGGTCGCGTCCGGGTAATTGCTCGCGCCTTCGATGGCGAAGCGCGCCTTCGCGATATCCGCATACGCTTGCTTTTTAATTTCCTCCTGCGCGTCGTGCAATTTGCGGAGCTCGCGCGCGGGGCCGTCGATTAGCCGCGCGAGATCGAGCATCGGATCGTGCGCAGCTTGCAATCCAGCCGCATCTTTTGCGTACAGGTTCTTTCGAACATCGACATCTTTCAATTTTGTGCCTTTTACCAGCTCGATCGCCCGCGCGTGCGGCGATTTGCCGGCGAGCACCTGTTTCACAAGCGGATCGTCCGCGCCGAATTTCTCGGCGAAATCGGTCATCGAATCCGTCAGCCGCAGAATTTCGTAATCGTCGTAAACCGGTTCGGTCGAAAACAGCTCAAGCTCGAGCGACTCCTTCGCGCTGTCGCGAAACTCGGGAATCCGTTCGCCGTTTGGTTTACTGCGCTCGTCGATCGCGCGTGTGAGCAGCCGCGCGTATTTGAACAATGTGCCATAAAACGCGCGGGGCGAGCGGTAACCGACCGTGATCGGCCGCTCCTGCTCGAGGTAATCATAGCGCGGTGCCACCTTCACGATCTGCGTCTGCGCCTTCTTGATCCGGTCGTAGGCAGCGATCGCCGATTTCAACTTCGGGTCGTGTGAAATGGTGTCGCGCAATTTTTGTTCGCGCGCCTGGATCGACCTCCAGATGTCCGGGTCCAACAGCGCAGCGATGTAGCCGTCGTAACGTTTGCGATTGTTCGCATCGCCGAAAAGATCGTCCCGCGCACGGCGGGCGTTTTCGCGCGCGCGCTGGCTCCACGCGTTCAGCAAACTCTCGCGGCGGTAAAATAGGCGCAGCCATTCCGGCACTTCCCGGTCGCGTCGGTCAGCCAGTTCATCGACAGTGAGCTGCCGGTCGGTGCGCCCTGGGCT
>DASTDG010000108.1:0-4720 GCA_035710475.1 Chthoniobacterales bacterium
TCGACACGGCGGGGTTGCGCAGCTCGGCCGAGGGAGTCGAGCGCGCCGGCATCGCGCGCACCGAGAAATCATTGCAAACGGCCGATTTGGTTTTGCATGTGGCCGATCGCAACGCACCCAAGCCGCCGGATTTCGAAACGCGCAATGAAAACGGCAACGAACTCGCTTTGCTCAACAAGAGCGACTTGCGCGAGCACAGCGACTGGCACACAACGACCGCGCTGCGGATTTCCTGCCTGACCGGCGAAGGTCTAGCCGCGCTAGAGGACGAAATCTTAGCGCGTATCACGAAGCAGAACTTACGGCCCGAAAGCGCCGTCGCCATCAACAGGCGGCATCGCGATTGTCTGCGGCGCGCCCTCGAAGCTTGCGAGCGCGCGGCATTGGCGCTGAGCAACGAAACACCGCCGGAATACGTGGTTGTGGATCTGAAAGAGGGGCTGAATGCGGTCGGCGAGGTCATCGGGGCGGTCGGGGTTGAACAGATTCTCGATTCCGTTTTCAGCCAGTTTTGCATCGGCAAATGAGCAATGGCTACGAACGATTCGTCAGGCCAATCCTTTTTTCGCTCGACCCGGAAACGACGCACGACCTCACCCTTGCGGGCTTGCGGGCGGCGTCACACATCGACCTTGCGCTCGGTGCGCTGAAAAGGTTCGCGCCGGCCCGAAATCCCAAAACAGTTTTCGGTCTAACGTTCCCGAATCCGATCGGCCTTGCCGCTGGGTTCGACAAAAATGGAGTCGCGCTGCCCGCCCTCGCCGCGCTCGGCTTCGGCTTTATCGAGATCGGTACCGTTACTGCGCAAGGGCAGTCCGGAAACTCGAAGCCGCGCATTTTTCGCTTGTCTGAAGAGCTCGCGCTGATCAACCGCCTTGGATTCAACAACGACGGCGCCGATGCGATTGCGCGCCGGCTGGCAAAGTTGCGCGCGAAGAGATGTTGGCCCGCCGTGCCGATCGGTATCAACATCGGCAAGTCGCGAGACACGCCGCTTGCGCAGGCGGCGCAAGATTATCTTTATTGCTTTCACAAGTTGCATCCATTCGCCGATTACATCGCGCTCAACATCAGCTCGCCGAACACGCCGGGACTGCGTTCGTTGCAAGATCGACAATTGCTGGCGCCGCTGCTGCGCGCGTTCCAGCAGGCGAACGCGCATGCGCGAAAGCCAATCCTGATCAAAATCGCGCCGGATCTATCCGAGCCGCAGCTTGTGGAATTGATCGCGGTTTGCGCGGAAAACGAGATCGCCGGGATCATCGCGACGAACACGACGATTGATCACTCGTCAATTCCGCCGACAGCAGATGAAGAGGGCGGCTTGAGTGGAGCACCGTTGCGCGAGAAATCGACCGCGCTGGTGCGCGCGATCCGCGCAAGATCGACAATTCCCGTCATTGGGTGCGGCGGCATCACGGACGCTGCCTCTGCGAGCGAGAAGTTCACCGCCGGCGCGCAGCTGGTGCAGGTTTACACTGGCTACGTTTATCGGGGGCCGGGTTTATTGCGCGAAATTGTGCACACGCTGTAGGCGTTTGTGTCAAACGCTTCGGGTTTTACAGCGTTTCGCAGAAACGCCCTACAAATCTTCTGTGCCCGCAAGCCCGTGTTGACGTGCGATTTAACTGGCAGGAGGTGATCACATGTTACGCTGGGCTTTTATTTTTCTGATTATCGCGCTGGTCGCGGCGTTGTTCGGGTTTACGGGCATTGCTTCGGCAGCGGCCGGAATTGCGAAGTTTCTCTTTTTTCTCTTCCTCGTAATCTGCCTCGTCTTTTTCATCCTCGGCATTTCGGTTGCGAAGAAGATGTAGCCTTGTCTACGGCCCGGGGCCGGGCGGCGAAGGACGCCGCCCGTGATTAAACCAGCGCGGGTGATGTGGGCGCGCTTCGAGTGCCTGTAATTTGGCTCGTTGGTCTTCGGTAAGGTTCGGTGCGATTTCGCGGTGCGCTTCGAGGATGGTTTCATGCACCTGCTGGCCCGTGGTGTGCCGAATCTCCTGGAGTCGCGCGGCGGTTTTGTCGATGATCGGTGCGATCTTGGCCATTTGCTCGTCGCTTAACTGGAGCTCGGCGCGCAAGCGGTGCCGCATCCGTTCGGCCATGATGTTTTGGTGCAAGGCGAAAAACGAATGACGCGCGTGCGCCGCGCCGAGAAAGACGCCGGTCGTTCCGCCGGCGATGAAAACCAGGACGAAGCCGCCGAGCAATTTCCATTTTAACGCGCGGTTCATGGCGAGACCTCGTCCGCAATCGCCGAATCGGCAATGGCGAACTGATTAGCGAAGGGTTCACTGCTGACATCGCTGCGGATGACTTCGCGGTATACGCCGGCGGCGCTCGCGATCAGGATTACAGCTGCGAACACGGCAACGTGCCGGATCAGCCGCGCAATTCCGTTTGGTTCGCGCTCGCCGTGTGCCTGCCACAGCGCGACCACGCGTGTGTCGAAGCCGTACGGCATCTCCGGCGCGTCTTCGTTCGTGGACGCAGCCGCTCGCAACAGACGATCAAGACTGCCGCCTCCTTCTGCACCCGAGCTTTGCGAACGCCGGTTCATGGATTTTCCTTCGCAGAAATTTTCGCGAGCTGCTTTTTCATTTTCTGCCGGGCGCGAAACGCGCGCACTTTAATTCGGCTGGCACTCCAGCCGGTTATCTTTTGCACTTCGGCCACGGAGCGCCGCTGCAAATAAAGCAAGTCCATGACGAGACGCTCGGCGGGTTTGAGCAGATCGAGAAGGTGCTCGACCAATTGCCGCGCCGCGAGCCGCTTGTCGGGCGCGAGCTCGTCGCTCGATACGGCCAGATTTTCCACAACTGCCTCTTCTTCTTCGCTTAGATCGGAGCGTCGCAGTTCGGGACGCGCTTTTTCGGCGGCAATTTGATTCAGGCAGGTGTTAACGGCGATGCGCGAGACCCAATGTTCGAGCGGCACTTCACCGGAAAATTGCCACAGCTTCTGAAAAACTTTGATGAAAATCATTTGGGCGAGGTCCTCTTCACTTGTCCGGCGCGGCCGATGTGCGCGCACGAGTTTAGCGACGAGCGGATGAAGCCGGCGGACCAGCTCGCGGGCCGCGTCGTCGTCGTGCCGGAGCGCTGCTGCCACGAGCGCGCGTGCTTCAGGTTGCTCCATGTCGTTGCTGCCGCATCCACACTAACAAGTATGACCGCGCCGCGCGCATCCCGGTTACGGAATTATCGCATCCAAGATCGACAAAATCAGTTGTAGAGGCGCTTGTGCCAAGCGCCTGTTTTGAAGCTCGGCGCTTGACACAAGCGCCGCTACAACACGCGCGTCACCGATTAGCCGTTAGCATACGATAAACTGTAACCACTCCGAGGACTGGTTGGTCATCACCTAGCAAAGAGCGCGGTAATGCGCGCCGAAAACAAACAGTTAACAACGGGAATAAACAATGAAACGAAACTTACTTCTACTCACAGCCGTCGTCGTCCTCGTGCTTGGCGGTTTGGCAATTGCCTTCGCTGAGGCTGGGCCCGGTGGAGGCCCCACCGGTCGCGCTGGCTGGCACAGCCACGGCTTCGGACTCGAGCACGTGACCAAGGCGTTGAACCTGACGCCGGAGCAACAGGCGAAGGTCCAGCCGATTGTCGATCAAACACGCCCGCAAATCGTGGCGATTCATCGCGACGCGATGGAGAAGGCACATGCGGTGGTTGATCAGGCGATGTCGCAGATTCGCCCGCTGCTCACGTCTGAACAGCAGAAGAAACTCGATGACCTGAAAAAAGCGCATGACGACATGCGCAAAGCCCATCAGGAACTTCAAGAGGCGATGCGCGAATAAGCTCGCTCGCCTGTTGAATTGATGATGCGGCGGCGGGTCGGCAACGATCCGCCGCCTCTTGTTGTAGCCACCGGCCTGTGGCCAGTCAGACAAAAACTGGACGGCTCATAGAGCCGTGGCTACAGCAAACTCGTGAGCGCGCGGTTGTAGTCACCACGCTGCGGGCGGTCATCCGAAACGCGCCAGAGGCGCGTGGCTACAGCATTTACTCTCGTCGCGTGCTGCGCGAGAACGCGAGCATCGCAATACCCGCGCCAGCGAAAACGCCGGCAGCGGTGAGGCCGATCCGCGAACCTTCGCCGCGGCCGCGAAAGTTCATCTTCATCCGCGCCGCCATGCCGAGCAGAAAAAACAGGACGGCGAGACAAATTAAAATGAGACTAACGGCTTTACGCGCCTCGGCGGACATTTTCATTCCATGATACTTGAACCACGAAGGACACGAAGAGCACGAAGAGATCACAAGCTCAAATGTTTAATCCTGCGTTGCATTCAGTTCACCTAAGTCCTTGACGCGATCAGCATCACGGCTGCGACGATTTAATTACTGTTTTGAGATCGGTAACGCTGCCGTCGGTAAAAATGATCAGGTTGCCATGTCCGTGGACATCTCCGGACTCGAGAAACCATGGCTGCCGAGGCGACTGGTGCGGTGTTGTCGGCTTATCGTCGAATGGAGTAGCGATATAATCGACACGCAAGTTCTGCGGCTTCGTCAGATCAGGATTTCCGAGAAAACCTTGGATACTCGGACAAATCCAGCTCTGCTGAGTCGGTCCGAATGGTGCGAGCGCCGCAATCCACGCCCGCGCGTAATCCTGCTGAGCCGCTTCCGCTCTCGTTTGCCATGCGAATCTACGGCCAGCTTCCGTTTTGTTGGAGAAAAAGCTCGGCTGCAACATA
>DASTDG010000109.1:0-4485 GCA_035710475.1 Chthoniobacterales bacterium
TGCGTGTAAATGATCGAGACCTGCCGCTGACCGAATGCGCTGTAAAGCGTGCTGTCGACTGCTTGCGGTTGAATGCCCAGGCGCGCGGCCGCATCGCGATCGATTACCACGGTTTCCTGCAATCCGCGAAATTGCTGATCGATCGTGGCGTCCTTGATCTGTGGATATTCGTGAAGCTTGTTCACGAGCTTGGGCGCCCATGAATTGAGCTCCTCAATGTTTTGATCGGACAACGCATATTGGTATTGCGCTTTTGACGATCTTCCGCCAACACGAATATCTTGATTTGCTGTGAGAAAAAGCTGCGCGCCGGGAATTTTCGAGAGCTTTTGCCTGAGACGCGCGATAACTGTGCCCGCGTCATCTTTGCGTTCTCCCTTGCCCGAACCTTTCGGTTTCAAACTGATGAACATGCGGCCGTTATTCAACGCTGAGCCGCTCCCGCCGCCAAAGAATGAGCCGATGGCCTGGACCGCGGGATCGGCCATGACGGTTTTCACGACCTGCTCTTGCTTTTCTTTCATCGCTTCAAAGGAAATGTCCTGCGCGGCTTCGGTCGTGCCCATCATTTGTCCCGTGTCCTGTTGCGGGAAAAATCCCTTCGGCACAACGAAGTAAAGGTAAACGGTCGCGATGATCACCAGCCCGGTGACAATGAGCATGGTGTATTCGTGTTTGAGGACCCACTTCAAGCCGCGTTCGTAAAAATCGTGCATTGCGTTGAAACCGCGCTCGCTAAGTCGTTCGATCACGCCGCGCTGTCGATGTCGCTCCTCGCTTTTTAAAAAACGGCCGCAGAGCATGGGCGTGAGCGTTAACGAAACGACGCCCGAAACGAGAATCGCCGCGCTCAACGTCACCGCGAATTCATGAAACAAGCGCCCGATCAGGCCGCTCATGAACAACAGCGGAATGAAAACCGCGACGAGCGAGAGACTAATCGAAATGACGGTGAAACCAATCTGACGCGCGCCTTTCAACGCGGCTTGAAGCGGTGGCTCGCCCTTCTCAATGAAGCGCACGATGTTTTCGATGACGACAATCGCATCATCGACAACGAATCCGGTCGAAACCGTCAACGCCATAAGCGAGAGGTTATCGAGGCTGTAACTGCACAGCCACATCACGCCGAAGGTGCCCGCGAGCGCGAGCGGCATCGTAATACCGGAGATGAACGTCGGCCAGAACCGGCGCAGGAAGAGAAACATTACCATCACGACGAGCGCCATCGTAATGACGAGCGTCAGTTGTACGTCCCGCACTGAAGCACGGATGGTCGTCGTGCGATCGCTCATTACATCGAGATGCACGCTCGGCGGCAGCCAGGTGCGCAGTTGCGGAAGGATCGCGTGAATCTGGTCGGTGGTGCGAACGACGTTCGCGTCCGGCTGCTTGAAAATGACTAATAACACAGCGCGCTTGTTGTTGAACAGACCGGCTTGGTCGCGATTTGCCTGTGCATCGATCGCCGTGCCGACATCGCGTAAGGGCACGGCCGCGTTATTGTGGTGCGCGACGATGATCGGCTGATATTGGTCGGCCTGCGTTAGTTGGTCGTTGCTCGCGATGACGAAACTCTGCTCCGGACCGTCAAATGCACCCTTTGGTGAAAGGACATTCGCTTGTGAAAGCGTCGTGCGAATGTCTTCCATGCTTAGGCCCATCGAGGCGAGCGCAACCGGATTTATCTGCACGCGCACGGCGGAGTTCGCGCCGCCGCCGATGGTCACCTGGCTGACGCCATCCACCTGGCTGATGCGCTGGCCGATAATTTGATCGGCGAGATTGTAAACTTGTGACAAGGGCAACGCGTCCGACGTCATCGCGAGCACCATAATCGGCGCATCGGATGGATTGACTTTGCGATAGGACGGCGGTTGCGGCAGTCCGCTGGGCAATTCCCCAGACGCGGCATTGATTGCGCTCTGCACGTCGCGCGCCGCGCCGTTGATGTCGCGATTCAGATCGAATTGGATCGTGATGGACGAACCGCCTAACGAACTGACGGAAGTGATCTCAGATACGCCGGCGATTTGCGCAAAGCGGCGCTCGAGCGGCGCGGCGAGCGATGACGCTGCGGTCTGCGGATCGACTCCCGGTTCCTGCGCGCTGACAGAAATGGTGGGGAAATCCACTTTCGGCAACGGCGCCACCGGCAAAAAATAATAGGCCACAGCGCCCAGCAACAGCACTCCCGCTGCCAACAGGGATGTGCCGACTGGTCGACGAATGAATGGCTCGGAAATGTTCATGCCTAGAATCCAAGTCGATTATCTTCACCGTTCACTCCAGCGAATTGCGGCTCGGGTTCGTGTTCCAGATCTGTCGACGTTGTTAACGGTAGCTGGGCTTGAGCAACCCCACCGCGGCGACGGCGTTCCTTCATCCAACGTCCAAACCGATCGAGATAAAGGTAAATCACCGGCGTCGTGTACAGCGTGAGAAATTGGGAGAGCAACAATCCTCCGACGATGGAAATTCCGAGCGGGCGCCGCAGTTCACTGCCAGTTCCACTCTCGAGGGCAAGTGGCAATGCGCCCAACAAGGCCGCCGCCGTTGTCATCATAATGGGCCGAAACCGCAGCAAACATGCTTGATAAATCGATTCCTCGGGCGACATCCCTTCCTTGCGTTCGGCTTCGAGCGCAAAATCGATCATCATGATCGCGTTCTTTTTCACGATGCCGATGAGGAGGATGATGCCGATAAGCGCGACCAAAGAAAAATCGATGCGGCAAATGAGCAGCGCGAGCAACGCGCCGACGCCAGCAGATGGCAGTGTCGACAGAATCGTGATCGGATGAATGTAACTTTCGTACAGAACGCCTAGCACGATGTAAATGACCACAACGGCCGCCAAAATCAGCAGTGGCTCGCTCGTTAACGATGAGCGAAATTCCGCCGCCGCGCCGGTGAATGTCGTTTCGATTGTATCAGGCAAACCGATTTCGCGTTCTGTTTTTTGAATCGCCGGAATAGCGTCACTGAGCGAACTGCCGCTGCGCAGATTAAACGAAATGGTCGCCGCCGGAAATTGCCCTTGATGCGGGATGGAGAGCGGCGTGCTGCTCACGTGCATCGTCGCGAACGCGCTCAGCGGCACCGGCTGGCCGCTGCTTGATTTGACGTAAATTTTGTCGAGCAAATCGGGCGATTCGCGAAAGTTTGGTTCCACTTCGAGAATGACGCGAAATTGATTGAGCTGCGTGAAAATGATCGAGACCTGTCGCTGCCCGAACGCGTCGTAAAGCGTGTCGTCGATTGCTTGGGTGAGCACGTTGAGGCGCGATGCTTTCTCGCGGTCAACATCAATGTTCAACTGCAAGCCGTTCACCTGTTGGTCGCTTGCCACGTCGCTGAGTTGCGGCAGTTGTCCAAGTTTTTGCACGAGTTTTGGCGTCCACTCTGCGAGCTCGGCCGGATCCGCGTCCTGCAAAATGTATTGGAATTGCGTGCGGCTGACGCGCGCATCGATCTGCAAATCCTGCGCCGCTTGCATAAAGAGCGAGACGCCTTCGACATCGCGCGTGGCATTGCGCAACCGTTCGATGATTTTTTCGGCATTCGCGCGCTGATTGTGCGGCTTGAGCACGATGTAAAGCCGGGCGGTATTGATGGTCGCGTTCACTGTTCCCGCGCCGACCGAAGCCGACACGCTCGCGACATCCGGGTCGCGCCTGACGATGTCGGAAACGGCGTGCACGCGTTGCAACATCGCCTTGAAGGAAATGTTCTCCGCGGCATCGGTCACGCCGACGATCACCCCAGTGTCCTGTTGCGGCAGCAGCCCTTTCGGCACGACGATGTAGAGAAAGATGGTCGCGAACAGCGTTATGATTGCGATATTTAAGACGAATCGCTGATGCGCGAACACCCAGCGCAACCCGCGTTCATACAAATTGCTAAACCGCGTCCAGTATTCTTCGGTCCGGCGATAGAACTCACCCTGGTGTTCTCTTTCTTCTTCTTTTTCGGAGCGCAACAGCTTCGCGCACATCATAGGCGTAAGCGTAAGTGAAACGAACGCCGAAACACCAACCGCCACACTCATCGTGATCGCGAATTCGCGAAACAAGCGGCCGACGATTCCAGTCATGAACAAAAGCGGAATGAAAACCGCGACGAGCGAGATACTCAACGACACCACCGTGAAACCAATTTGCTTCGCCCCTTTCAGCGCTGCTTCCAGCGGACCATCGCCGGCTTCGATGTAACGCACAATGTTCTCGATCATGACGATCGCGTCATCGACGACGAAGCCGGTCGAGATGGTGAGCGCCATCAACGATAGATTGTCGAGGCTGAATCCGGCCAGATACATGATGCCGAACGTCCCGATGAGCGAGAGCGGAAGCGCCACACTCGTGATCACCGTCGCCCAGAGTTTTCGCAGGAAGAGGAACATCACCATTACGACGAGCGCGACGGTCAGTAGCAATGTGAATTGCACGTCGCGCACTGACGCGCGGATCGTCTCGGTACGAT
>DASTDG010000110.1:0-5811 GCA_035710475.1 Chthoniobacterales bacterium
TTTCTTCCCGCCGCCGATCGATTTGATCTTCACCCGCGTGAGCTTGCGGCGGTGGCCGACGGTGCGGTGATAACCTTTGCGCCTCTTGTATTTAAACGCGATGACCTTTTTGTCTTTGCGCTGCTCGATAACTTCCGCGGTTACTTTGCCGCTGCCGAAGGTGACCTTGTCCCCGTCGACGTGCAGCAGTGCCTCGAACGTCGCCTGCTTGCCAGGAGCGACATCGAGAAGATCGACATCCAGCGTGTCGCCTTCCGCGACACGATACTGCCGACCGCCCGTCTTGATGATTGCGTAAGGCATACCGAAAAGTTGTAGCTGCCAGCCGGTCCTGCCGGCAGGCGGGAAAAGCCGCGCAAAATCCCATAGAAGAGTCGTTCTGACAAGCGGAAAGCTTGCCTCGTTTTGCCCTCGCCGGGCGCTGGCGCGTCCTCCTCTCCTCAGCGAGAGGATGGCGGTGAGGGCACATGTCCTTTCTGCGAAACGAGGAGCACGATTTCGCCTTTTGGAGGGTGCGCTTCGAAGTGGGCGCGCAGCTCCGCGGCTGTGCCGCGACGGAACTCCTCGAACTTCTTCGTGAGCTCGCGCGCGACGCACAATTGTCGATCTTGCAAAATATCAGTGGCGGCGGTGAGCGTCTTGAGGAGGCGATGAGGGGACTCGAAGAAAATGGTTGTCTCCTCGCGCGCAGTCGCAGCGCGCAATTCGCGTTCGCGGCCGCCGCTTTTGTTCGGAAGAAATCCGCCGAAGAAGAATTTCTCGGTTGAAAATCCAGAGCCGATTAATGCCGCGAGGATTGACGATGGTCCGGGAACGACGGTGAACGGCAACTGGCACTCGATGCATGCGCGCACCAGTCGCGCGCCGGGATCGGAGAGGCCCGGCGTGCCGGCATCGGTGATGAGCGCGATGTTTTTACCGCTCGCGAGGCGCTCGACCAATTGGGCCGTGCGCATGGCTTCGTTGTGCTGGTGATAGCTGATGAGGGGCTTGTCGATCTTGTAATGCTTCAAGAACAAACCGGAGTGTCGCGTGTCTTCGGCTGCGATCAGGTCGACATTTTTCAGCACCTCGAGCGCGCGTAGCGTGATATCGCCGAGATTTCCGATAGGTGTCGCGACGACGTAGAGCATTGGGTTGAAAATAAAGCCGCGTTTTCCGTCCAATCCGAATGAAAAGAGAGGAACCGCTATGAGAATACATCGTTATCTGTTTGCTTTTTTACCGGCGTTGCTGGCCGGCTGTGCGTATGAAGCGCCGGCACCGCCAGTGACCACCACGACAACCGTAACGCGTGAAGTGACGACAACTGGGCCAGCAACGACCACAGAAGTGATCGCCCCGGTAGCGCCGCCCGCCGTGCGCACCGAAGTCCAAACGGTCGCGCCCGGCCCAAACTATGTCTGGCAGTCCGGCTACTGGCGCTGGACAGGAACGGATTACGTGTGGGCATCAGGCGGATGGGTCGTTCGCCCCCGGCCAATGGCTGTTTGGGTGGCGGGACATTGGGTCCGTCGCGGGACCGGCTGGGTCTGGAGGCCCGGACATTGGCAGTACTAAACGTACTCTCCAGTCAGTGACGTGGGATGCCGCGGTGCGGCGTCCCAACTTTTAGTGCCGCGGCGGCCAGAGAAATTCGTCCCGATACTGCGGCGTCTCTTCCGGCGCGAAACCGTGTCGCGTGACGTTTTCGGTCACGACACGCGGCACGAGAAAGTGGAGCAGATAATTGCCGCCGCCGGCTTTTGTGCCGCCGCCACTCATTTTAAATCCACCGAAGGGATGGCGGCCGACGACTGCGCCGGTGCACGGCCGATTGATGTACACGTTGCCGGCTTCGATCTGTGCTTTGGCACGCTCGATGTTCGCCGGACTCCGCGAAAAGAATCCAGCGGTGAGCGCGTAATCGGTGCTGTTCGCTACGTCGATTGCTTCATCCAAGTCACGCACTTTAATAACACTCACGACCGGCCCGAAGATTTCCTCGACCGCGATGCGTGCGGTCGGTTTCACATTTGTGAAAATAGTCGGCGGAATGAAGAAGCCTTTCTCGGGCACGTCTTTTCGTTGATAGGCGAGTGTGGCTTCGGATTTGCCGATCTCGATGTAATCGAGAATGCGCTCGTAAGCGGCCTTGTCGATGATTGGGCCGACCATGACGCCGGGTTCTTCCGGATTGCCGACACGTACACTCGCGGCGGCGCTGAGCAACCGTTCCATGACGCGGTCGTAATTGTCTTCGAGCAAAATCAAGCGCGATAGCGCAGAACACTTTTGCCCTTGATAACCGAAAGCGGAGGAGATGCAGTCAACGATCGTTTCGTCGAGGTCAGCGTCGGAATCGATGATGACAGCGTTTTTGCCTCCCATTTCGCAAATGACGCGCTTGAGCTCGCGCTGACCGGGATGCGTCACCCCGGCGCTTTGCCAGATGCGCAGCCCGACTTCGCGCGAACCGGTGAAAGCGATGAGATCGACATCTTTATGATCGACAATATGCGCGCCCATCTGTGAGCCCTTGCCGGGCAGATAATTTAGGACGCCCGGCGGCACGCCGGCTTCTTCGAAAATCTCCATCAGCATCGCGCCGCAAACGGCCGATTGCTCGGCCGGCTTCATGATGACGGCATTACCGGTCACGAGCGCGGCGGTGGTCATGCCACAAAGGATCGCGATAGGAAAATTCCAAGGCGCGATGACAAAAGCGACGCCGCGCGGCCAGTAATGATAATAGCTCTCTTCGCCCGGGACGTATTGCGTCAGCCGCGGCCGCCCGATGAGCCGCATCTGCTGCGCGTAAAAGAGACAAAAGTCGATCGCCTCGCGGACATCGCCGTCGGCTTCGGTCCACGATTTGCCGACCTCGTAAACCTCGAGGGCGGACAGCTCGAAGCGGCGGCGCTTCATGATCCCGGCGGCGCGTTCGAGCAACTGCGCCCGCTCTTCAAACGGTGTCCACCGCCACTTTGCGAACGCGTTACGCGCAGCTTTGATCGCAAGTTCTGCTTCGGGAATGCCGGCTTCAGTGACTGCACCGACGATCTCCTCGGGATTCGTCGGGTTGATTGAGGCAATGGTTCTACCTGTCGAAATTTTTTCACCATTGATGACGAGCGGGTATTCCTGGCCGAGTCGCGCGCGCATGTCGCGCAATGCGGCGCGCATGTCCTCCTGGTTTTCGCGTAAGGCGAAGTTGGTTAGCGGTGCATTTTCGTAAGTGTCGCCAGGTGGTATTTCGCGGGAAATGCCGCGTGTTACCTGTCGATCTTGCATCAGTGTTGTCGCCATAGTCGTGGTGGGGTTTAAGCGCGATAGAGCGCTGTTTCGGTTCTCAACTAAAACTTCGCGTGGATCGCGCAGCAATTCCTGCTCGGAAACATTCTCCGAAAATTTTGCGCGCAAAAATCCTTCATTCGATGTGTTCTCGAGCAAGCGGCGAACGAGGTAGGCCATGCCCGGTAACAGCTCGCCAACCGGACAATATTCACGGACGCGGTAGCCGAGCTCGACGAGCGCGCGCTTGATTGGGCCGGCCATGCCGTAGAGCAACTGGAACTCGAACCGGCTGTGGTCGACGCCGAGTTGGTGGGCGAGCGCCTGCGCCGCTGCGATGCTGCGGACGTTGTGCGAACCGAATGCCGGAGTAACGATCGATTCATTTTCCAGAAGTACGCGGCTGAGGGTCTCGAAGTTCGCGTCGCTCTCGGGCTTTTGCAGAAACACCGGCGTCGCCCAGCCGTTTTGTTGCGATTTGATCGTTTCGAAGTCCCAATACGCGCCTTTGACCAGGCGCACGGCAAAACGCGTCCCGCGCTGCCGGCCCCAGCTAATAAGATCGACAAGATCCTTTTGCGATTCGCGCAAGTATGCCTGGATCACGATGCCAGCATGCGGCCAATCGCGAAACTCCGCCTCGCTGAATAGCGTTCGGAAAAGCTCGAGCGTAACGTTTTTGTGCGCGTAACTTTCCATGTCGAAATTGACGAAGGTCTCGAGCTCGCGCGCGCGGCGTAAAATCGGCCGCACTTTCGGCGCGAGATGGGCGATTCCATCGGCGGGATCGGCCGGATCTATTTGCGAATAGAGCGCGGAGATTTTGACGGAGAGATTCACAATGGGAAACAGCTCCGCGTTTTCGCCGAGCGGGTCGGTCCAGCCGCGCGTTTCGCGCGCAAGATATTCGAGTAACTCGATGCAGCGGGCGCCGTATTCGTCCGCTTCTGTTTCGCTCAACACTGCTTCGCCGAGCAGATCGACGGTGAAGCCGATTTTTTGTTCGCGCCGTTTGCGCAATGTTTTCAGGACATTCGGCGGGTTTTTTCCGGCGATGAACTGGCGTGCCATGCCGGCAATGTTGCGGCGGAGGATGGCCGCGCTGAGCCACGGCGCAATATTGGCGGCGCGGATGCCAGCTTTCACAAGCGGCGCATAGCCATTGCGCCCGTCAGCAAAATATTCCTCCAGATGCTGGACGATGTCGCCACTGCGGCGCAGGCAAGGCAGAACATCAACAAAGCGAAACATTTGCGCCTTGAAATGTTCGTCCCGCATCGAGAGGGCCATGAGCCGCTGGTAAAAGCCCGCTTTGCTGAAGAGCGGTTGCGGGTGGTGATCAACCAGGCGGAAAATCTCGCGGCCGCGTTGCTCCGTTTGCTCCTGGAGAGAGGCCATTGAATGAGCATACTGCTGCGGAGTGGGTCGGCAAAGGCGATTGCGGTCGGCACAAAGTTTTTACGTTTCGCACACACTCAACCGCCACCCCTATTCCGAAAGTAGGGATGAACCGCAGAAAAGGACAAGCAATGAAAGGGAAAAGGAAAATCGCGCAGGCCGGGGCGACTGGTTACATCCTACTTTGGCTACTCGGTATTCCGATTCCGATTGTTGCTGATTTTCATTCTGCGGGGGTGCACGTGAAGTTGGGGAGCAAGTAGAGGTGATTTGCCTGGCGGACACCGGAGGCCCAGGGCTCGGGTCTGTCAGGCAATCTCTACGTCGGGGAGCTGTTGCTGTTGCTTAGCAGGAGCAATTCGCGTAGCAACAGGCGAGATGAACCGCCGCGGGGCGCGTGCTGATTTTGCCAGCGATAATACGGCGGGAATTTGCCCGGAATCTTGGGCCGCGCTGCAGGAAGCGAACACGGGCGGGGCAGAATCGTACGGCGACGACAGCTGGACGGCGCGTGCCCGTGAACTCGTGCAGGAGTTATTTGAAATCGATTGCGCCGTTTACTTCGTGCTCAACGGCACGGCAGCCAACGCGCTTGCTCTGGCGCAGATTTGTCAGTCACATCACAGCGTCATCTGCCACCGCTATGCTCACATCCAAACCGACGAATGTGGCGCGCCGGAGTTTTTTACCAGAGGGGCAAAGCTCCTTCTGATCGGCGGGGCGAATGGTAAGATCGACAAGCAGGAAGCCGCGGCGGCAATCGAGCGGCAAGCCCAATTGCATGCGCAAAAACCCCGCGCACTCAGCATCACCCAGGCGACGGAACTCGGCGCCCTTTACATGCCTGACGAGATTCACGGACTTGCCGAGTTCGCGCGAAGCCGATCACTGCTTCTGCACATGGACGGCGCGCGCTTTGCGAACGCTGTCGCAGCGATCGCGTGTGCGCCGAAGGAAATCTCATGGCAAGCCGGGGTTGATGTTCTTTGCTTCGGCGGAACAAAGAATGGAACCCCGGCAGGCGAGCTTGTGATTTTTTTTCGCAAAGAACTCGCGCACGAGTTCGATTACCGGTTGAAACAAAGCGGCCAACTCGTGTCAAAAATGAGGTTCCTGGCTGCGCCGTGGATCGGTTTGTTG
>DASTDG010000111.1:0-2359 GCA_035710475.1 Chthoniobacterales bacterium
AATTGGCCGACTTGCCCGGCATGCGCGTGCTTGGACCGTCTGGCCAGCGCGGAGCGATCGTCGGCTTCGTCATGGATTCGGTGCATCCGCACGACCTCACAACATTTGCCGATCAGCGCGGGCTCGCCTTGCGCGGCGGCCATCATTGCAACCAGCCGTTGATGCGAAAGTTCAATCTGCCGGGCACGGCACGCGCGAGTTTCTATTTCTATAACACGAAAGAAGAAGTCGATCGCATGATCGACATCCTGCGCGACGCGGTGCGTTTCTTCTCATGAGCATCGAACTCGAAGAACTGTATCAGGAAGTCATCCTCGATCATTCCCGGCGGCCGCGGAATTTCGGCGAACTGCCCGATGCCGCGGTTGTCGTCCACGGCGATAATCCAGCGTGCGGGGATGAAATTCATCTGGCGGTTCGCTTCGGGGACGACGGCTCACTGCAAGACATCAAATTTACCGGCCACGGCTGCGCCATCAGCCAAGCGTCGGCATCAATGATGACCACGAAGCTCAAGGGAAAAAGCCGAGATGAGACGATGTCGATCTTGCACAAGTTTCGCGATCTGGTGACCGGCGACGGCGAGACACCACCCGAAGCGCGTAAACTCGGCGATCTTCAGTTGATGCAAGGTGTCCGCAAATTCCCGCAGCGCGTGAAATGCGCCATGCTCGCCTGGCGCGCCGTTGAGCAGGCGCTGCAACAAACCGTCGGCGAAGCCACCGTTTCGACCGAAGTGGACGATCCGCTCACCTGAGCTCAGACCCAGAGCGTGCGATCGAAGGTGCGATACTGGATCGCTTCACTGACGTGCTCGGGCAGGACGTCGATCTTGCCGTCGAGGTCGGCGATCGTGCGCGCGACTTTCAGGATGCGGTCGTAAGCGCGCGCGCTGAGGTTGAGCTCGTTCATGGCCACACGAATTAGATCCTGCGATTCCTGGCTGAGTTTACAAAACTGTTTCAGGTGACGTGTAGTCATCCGGGCGTTGCAGTTCGTTTTGCCGTCAACGCCGGCGAAACGCTGCTGTTGGATGTTGCGCGCACGGCCGACGCGCTCGCGAATGGCCGAGGAAGACTCTTCGATACGTTGGCTCGAGACGTCACGATATTCGACTGGCGGCACTTCGATGTGGAGATCGATTCGGTCGAGCAGCGGCCCGGAAATGCGTTGCCGGTAGCGCTGAACTTGCAGCGGTCCGCAGCGGCACTCGCGTTTCAGGTCGCCGAAGTAGCCGCACGGGCACGGGTTCATCGCCGCGATGAGCATCAATTCACTCGGGAACGTAACGCTGCCAGCTGCGCGTGAAACCGTTACTTTGCCGTCTTCCAGCGGCTGGCGCATAACTTCCAAGGCGGAGCGTTTGAATTCGGGAAGCTCATCGAGAAAAAGGACGCCGTTGTGCGCGAGGCTCACTTCGCCCGGATTCGGAAACGTGCCGCCGCCGAGCAGACCGATGTCGCTGATGGTGTGATGCGGTGAACGAAACGGACGCGTCGCGACGAATGACCGCGCGCCATTCAGTAACCCGGCGATGCTATGAATCTTGGTCGTCTCGATCGCTTCAGCCAGCGTCATGGGAGGAATGATGGTCGGGATTCGTTTCGCCAGCATCGATTTACCTGACCCGGGCGGACCGATCATGAGGATGTTGTGACCGCCAGCAACGGCGACTTCGATGGCGCGTTTGACATGTCCCTGTCCTTTCACATCGCTGAAGTCGACGTCGTAATCCTGGTGGGTGGCGAAGAATTTGGTGAGATCGGCACGAGTGGGCAGCAGCGCGATTTCGCCTCGCAGAAAATCGAACGTCTGGCGGAGGTTTTGCACCCCGTAGATGTCGATCTTCTCGACCATCGCTGCCTCGAGCGCGTTGGCCTGAGGAACGAATAACCCTCGCTTTCCACGGCGGCGCGCTTCGAGTGCCACGGGCAACACCCCTTTCACAGCGCGGACTGTCCCGTCGAGCGCGAGCTCGCCAACGAAGCTGAAGTTTTCGAATGGGGAACTGTCGAGTTCCTCGGTTACGGAGATCATACCGAGCGCGATCGGTAAGTCGAAGCTCGGTCCTTCTTTTTTGATGTCCGCAGGTGCGAGATTGACGGTCGTGCGACCGCGTGGCCAGCGATAGCCGCTGTTGTTCACGGCGGTCGTGACACGGTGCAGACTTTCCTTCACCGCCGTGTCGGGCAAACCTACGATGAAAATTTTCGGATCACCGTGCGCGCCGTTCACTTCCACTTCGACTTCGTAAGCATCGACGCCGTAAAGCGCGGCCGAGTAGATCTTCGCCAGCATCGCCCGCCGAGCTTCGCAAAAATGCGGCGAGAGGAAAAGGCGCAAAAACGTCGCCGGCCTG
>DASTDG010000112.1:0-5925 GCA_035710475.1 Chthoniobacterales bacterium
CGCCGGTCGTAGTTTTGCAGGTCATTTGGACTTTTTTCTATCGCGGTCGTGAAATCTGCGACCGCCTTGTCCCATTGCGTCAGCCCAACCTCAGCAAAGCCGCGAAACTTCTACGCGAGCGGGTCATCCGGTTTCAGTCGAAAGGCCTGCTCGAGATCACCAAGCGCCTGATCGTAGATCTTCTGCTGAATCAAAGCTTGCGCGCGTCCGACATAGGCAGGCTCCTCCTTTGGTGCCAGTTCGATCACCTTCGAAAAATCGGCTGCTGCTTCGCCTGGCATCTGCATGGCCAAATAAGTGAAGCCCCGGTTCTCATAAAATGCCGGCTCCTTTTCATTGGCGAGGATCGCTTTGCTGAACTCCACGATCGCCTGGTCGTACTGCTTGTTGTCAAAAAGTTGAATGCCGCGTTGGTATTCGGCCATACCGGCGCTCGTCTTGCCGCCGCCGGTCTTTTCTTTGGCTGCGACGACGCCGCAGATCGCCGCAAGTGCCGCGGTGGTAACAAATGCACTCGTTCGATTTCTGATCATCATATTCGTCTCCTTTGCTTTTATTTTTTGAGCGATTAATCGGGCCGAAGCGAGCAAATTAACGCGCCCCGTTCTGAATCACCTGATGAAACAACCCGCTGCAGTTGGTGGAATTGTCGATCTGCGCGGACGCGCCAATCTCTCGCGCGGTTACGCCGCGCTCTTCGCCACCGTTGTCATCTGGTCAATGCCGTCGCTCTTTCAGTACTATCTCATCCGCTACTACGATCCTTGGGCGCAAAATTTTTACCGTTACCTCGCCGCTTGCCTCGCTGTCGTGCCCTTCGTGTTCCTGCATCTGCGCCGTCCCGCGACTGCGGGAAAGATCGACGTGCACGCGTTCGCCATTTGCCTCATCCCGTGCCTGCCGAATGTCATCCACCAGATCACTCAGGTCGTCGCGCTCTACTACATTGGGCCGGGCGTCTACGCCATCTTCACCCGCTCATCGGTCATTTTCACCGCGCTGCTCGCGCTGATCTTCTTTCCCGAAGAACGCTATGTCATTCGCCAGTGGCAGTTCCAAACCGGCACGTTGCTTGGCCTGCTCGGCGCGTTCGGCGTCGTTTGGTTCCAAACTGGCTGGCAAACCGGGCCGATCCCGTTCCGCGGATTGGTTATCGCATTCACTGCCACATTCTGCTGGGCGCTTTACAGTATCCTCGTGAAACGCCCGTCCGCACAGCTCGGCTCCATCCGCAGTTTTGGCGTAATCAGCCTCATCACTTCCACCTTGCTGCTGCCGCTCACTCTTCTCTTCGGCAACATCGACACTCCGCTGCGCGTCGGCGCCAACGTGAATGTCATTCTCGTCGTATCCGCCGTGAGCTGCATCACGCTGGCGCACGTCTTGTATTACGTCGCCATCCAGGAGATCGGTGTTGCGCTCGCGCAGTCCCTCCAGCTGCTTTGTCCAGCCGGTGCCCTCGCCCTGTCGGCGTGGATCTTTGGCGAACGCCTCACCTATCCGCAACTTTGGAGTGCCGCCATCCTACTCCTCGGCGCCTTTCTCGCCATGCAAACCAAACCAGGAGCGACCACCGAAACAGCCGAGAATCTGTAGGTTGCCAAGCGTCGTCTTACCTTCCAGTGCCAATCAGGAAAGCAGGAACGAAGCGGAAGTGACACTGCTCTAGGTCTCTCTGCTACTTTTCTAATTTGGAAAGCTATTCCCCGTTTTCTGGCTTCCAAATTCAGCACTCAGGGCACGACTGTAAGCGTAAGGTCGTTGCCATCGCCGCCTTTGTAGTCCACCCGGTAAGTGTTGCCGTTGGCCGTGAAGACCAGACCATCAGCAAGATTGCTGAACCTTCCCGCGATAGGCGTTGCCGCGGTGTTGCCGATGATCGTGAAAGCGGTGCCAAGCGGAAGCGTGCCGTTCCCGAGATCGGCAAAGGCAAATTGCGCGCCAGCATTGAGGGTTACGCCGTTGGCTACTACTTCATCGGCCGTAACATTGCTGCTATTCACCTGCACTTGGTAAATACCGTCGGAGTTGAATGTAAGCGCCCTCTTTATCTCAAGCGTCCCGGTACTACCAACTGCTCCACCCGGCGCCAGAGTCGCGCCAGTGCCACTCCCCGTGCCGATCCGTACGCCGGCGCCAATGAACCCATTGCCGCCAAGTTTGCCACCGTCGACTAGAACGGTGCCAGAGCCGGTGCCGGACCGACGGGGGTTGTTAACGAAAAGCTGACCATGCATGACCCGCGTTCCCCCAGAGTATGTGTTCGCACCGGCGAGAACCAGCTTGCCCCCACCAATCTTCACGAGCGAGCCGCCGACACCGCCATTTGATCCGCCATTCTGGATCGCGCCGGAGAAGACTGCGTTTAGGTCATTGCGGCCCACGACCAATTGAGCGCCGCCCAGGAAAACATCCCCGTCTCCCTCAATCGACCCAATCGTCACGCTCCCGTCTTTCTGTGCGCTAATGTCCAGAGTGCCGTTGCCGAACACCTTTACCTGCGCCGTGCCGCCGTGGGCATGATCCTCGAAAATGATTAAACCGCCGGGGGCGAATGAGCCTCCATTCGCGATCAATGTCGCAGTGCCTGCCCCCGAAGCCTGGGAGAAGCGAAGCTCGCCGCCCCCCAAGAAGTCGCTGCCCTTTCCACCATTGATCGTAAAGGTCGCTTGGTCGGCGTTCGATGTATTAAAGAATTGGACCCTTGCTCCATGCGCCCCGCTGCCCACACCGCCGCTAACAATGAACTCCGCAGTGCCCGCCGTGGCAGATTCTTCGAACAGAACAAATCCACCATCGCCATTGCTCAGCGTGTTCTCGGGGAAGATGAAGGTGGCATCTCCGGCAGTGGATGAATCACCGAATATGATGGCGCCGCCGAAGCCCTGCCCATTGGTTGGATCTGGCTCAACCGTGTAGGTCACATTGGTGCCCGCGCTTGAGTTGTTGAAGAAGCCGATCAGACCAAAGGGCCTCCCGGCGACAATGTTTTGCGTAGTGCCTGAACTGTTAAGTATGCCGGCGCCTTCAAGTCGCAACAGCTGCGACTGAGTGTTGATGGTGAATGCGCTGGCGTTCGGAACGAACACGATGCTGTTCACATTCACTTCGGCGGAAAGGGACACTGACGTGATGTTGGACCGCGCAAACGTCGCGATGTCGAACGGCCCGAACGGAAACGTCCCGTTGGGTACTGTCATTGGCGTCCAGTTCGCCGCCGTGTTCCAGTCACCTCTGATCGGGTTGAGATTCCATGTTGCGCTGCCGGCTACGCTGGTGTTCACCGATAAGAACACGAGCAACAGAGTGACCGGCAGACCAAGCAACTGCGAAACAATGCGCCGATGCGACAAGGATAGCTCGTTAGGGAAGGAGGTGGTCGTTGCGGTAGTTTTCATATTTTGCTCTCGATTGAATGACCGCAGCCATTCCGGATTGTGCGCGCTCATCTGGTATTTGTAATGAGATGCGCGTGACCCGATGCAGGACTGCGGCCCGTTTCGTGGAGCCTGCTCTTAAGCAAATGTGATTAGCAAGAAAAAACTAGAGCCATTAGAGCCGAATCGCTCCTCTTGTTCGAGGCGGCGACGCCGACCGCCGGAAGTAAAGCTCGCTCCGGAGCAGGATGCGTTCGGGCAACCACTGTTGCTTTCACCGCCCCTCCGGTTTGATACAAGTTGGCAACGTATGCAGCCGCTCGCGCCTGGAGTCGGAACGGTCGCGCTCGTTTCATTCTCTTTTTTTTGCACCTCGGATGGGCCGTATACGACTGAGACGCCGATTCATTCGGTCCGGACCCGGGCTCGGCCTCGAGAGCAAGAACAATAGTCCCGCGGCAAATAGTTTTGCAGCTTGGCGCTTAACTCCAAAACCTTTCGCGAGTTGACACAAGCACCGCTACAATGCGCCATTTCGGATCGTGGACCTGAAGAGTTATCTCGCATCACGCCAGAAGCTTATCGATCGCGCGTTAGATCGCTATCTGCCTAACGAGAAGACGCGCCCTACGACCATTCACAAGGCGATGCGCTATAGCCTGTTTGCCGGCGGAAAACGGTTGCGGCCGATCTTATGTCTCGCTGCGGCGGAAACCTGCAGCGGCAAGAACGACCATGCATTGCCCCTCGCGTGCGCCCTCGAGTGCATTCACACTTATTCCCTCGTCCACGATGATCTGCCGAGCATGGACAATGACGATTTCCGCCGCGGGCGCCCGACTTGCCACAAAGTCTTTGGCGACGGCATCGCCGTACTCGCCGGTGATGCACTGCTTACGGTTGCGTTTGAAATCGTGGCGCACGCCAAAACGACGCCGCGTTATGACATCTCGATCCTATTGCGCGAAATTGCCGTTGCCGCCGGCAGCGAGAGACTAATCGCTGGACAGGTGGCCGATCTCGAGGCCGAAGGCAAAAACGTGAACCGAGCGCAGCTTCGCTACATCCACGAAAACAAAACCGCCGCCATCCTGACCACGTCTGTCCGGCTCGGAGCGATGAGCGCAAACGCCAATCGTATCCGACTGAATGCGATGACGAAATTCGGACGCGCGCTCGGGCTCGCATTCCAAATCATCGACGACATTCTCGACGTCACACAAACAACCGAGAAACTGGGCAAAAGCGCGGGCAAAGATGTCGCCGCGCAGAAGGCCACTTATCCGGCCGTGATCGGTCTCGAGGCTTCGCGGAATGAAGCGCGACGGCTCACCGGCGCAGCGCACGATGCGTTATCGATCTTCGGCCAAAAAGCCGAGGTTCTGCACGCGCTCGCGAACTACCTGTTGGAGCGCGAGTATTAGAATAGCGCGACCATCCCGGTTGCGATCTTCACCGCGCAAGCGAAACGCTTACGCCACTTTCAGGTTCGGGTCGATCTCTTCCGTTACGCTCGATTCGAAGCCGTTCTGTAAGCGCAGCGAAGCGGCAAACGCGATCATGGCAGCGTTATCCGTGCAAAGCCACGGCTGGGCGCTCTTGAGCTCGAATCCGTCGCGCTTGCACGCCTCTTGCAATTGACGTCGTAACTCTTTGTTGCAACTCACGCCCCCGCTGACGGTCACAAGATCGACCTCGTGCTTTTTGGCCGCGGCCATCGTCTTCTCAACCAGAACATCAACGATCGCCTGCTGAAACGACGCGCAAAGATCAGCTAAATAATCGCCGCGCAGTTTTGGCAGCAGGTAGCGCACGGCGGTTTTTAATCCGCTGAAACTGAAATTCTCCGAATCCGGCATGCTGCGCGGCAAATCGAAACCTGTCGGGTTGCCGCTGCGGGCGTGCTTTTCGATTTCGGGTCCGCCGGGGTAGCCGAGACCGAGCAGCTTGGCCACTTTGTCGAACGCCTCGCCGGCGGCATCGTCGACCGTGTGGCCAATAACTTGATAATCGGCGACACCGCGCACCATGATCGACATCGTGTGACCGCCGCTGACGATGAGGGAGACGTTCGGTCTGATTTCCGCCTCGGGAAAAAATGGCGAGAGCAAATGGCCTTCGAGATGATTGATCGCGAGATAACGTTTGCCGAAACCGATCGCGAGACCTTTGGCAATCGACGCGCCGATCATCAACGAACTGGCCAAGCCGGGTCCGCTCGTCGCCGCGAACGCGTCGACTTGGGAGATGTCGATCTTAGCGGCGCGCGTGGCACGCTCGAGCAGCCGCGGCGCTTGCACGAGATGATTGCGTGACGCCACTTCCGGCACAACCCCGCCGTATTGTTCGTGCTCGGCGATCTGCGAAGCAACTTCACTGGCCAGCAGTTTGTTGCCGTGCAGAATCGCGAGTGCCGTTTCGTCGCATGAAGTCTCCAGCGCCAGAATTGTCATCGCGCATTGTAGCGGCGCTCATATCAAGCGCCGAAGCTAATTAGACAGGCGCTTGGCACAAGCGCCTCTACAATTATTTTTTTACCGACTCCGGC
>DASTDG010000113.1:0-9246 GCA_035710475.1 Chthoniobacterales bacterium
GAGATCACCGGCGCGATCAACTGTCTATATGACATCACAGAGCGCAAGTACGCGGAACAACAGCAGGAAGCACTCTATCAGTTCGTCCAGCGCCAGTCGCTCGCCGCTTCCGTGCGCGACATTTACGACGCGGCGCTTGAAGCGATTGTCTTGACCATGCGCTGCGATCGCGCTTCCATTCTCCTGTTCGATCATCACGACGTGATGCGATTCGTCGCCTGGCGAGGCTTGTCCAAAGCCTACCGTAAAGCAGTTGAGGGACATTCGCCTTGGAAACGCGACGT
This sequence comes from Chthoniobacterales bacterium, assembly GCA_035710475.1. Taxonomy (GTDB): domain Bacteria; phylum Verrucomicrobiota; class Verrucomicrobiia; order Chthoniobacterales; family UBA10450; genus AV17. Next base: position 285 of record DASTDG010000113.1, read on the forward strand.
AGAAGATCCGCACCCGGTTTGCATCGAACATGTCGATCTTGCCAGGCTTCCTAAGCCGTTGAAGACGACTATCAAAGCCGAAGGAATCACCGCGGCGGCGTTCATTCCACTGGTCGCGAACGGGAAATTGTTCGGCAAATTCATGGCTTATTACGATCAGCCGCACGTTTTCACTGAGAAGGAGATGACTCTCGCGGTGAGCATCGCGCGGCAGCTCACCCTCGGGCTGGAACGCAAACGCGCGGAGGAAGAATTGCGCAAGTCAAAGCTGTTGTTGGAGCAGCGGGTGCAACAGCGGACGGAAGCATTGCGCGCCGCGAACCGCGAACTGCAACGTGAAATCGAGCGCCGCAAAGGACTCGAAGGCGAGATCCTCGAGGTGAGCGACCGCGAGCAGCAGCGGCTTGGGCAGGAGTTACACGATGGTCTGTGTCAGCAACTTGCGGCGATCGGTTTCATGGCGCGCGCAACCGCGTTGCGTGTCAAAGACCATCGCGTCGTTCAGGTCGAGGACCTCGAGAAGATTGCGCAGTTGGTCAACGCCTCGGTCAGTGACGCGCGCAATATCGCGCGTGACCTGCACAAGGAGGAAGTGGACGCTGCCGGGTTCGTCGAGGCGCTGCGCAGCCTGACCCAACGTGAGATGTGGAAAACGCGCTGCCGCTTTGAGTTGAAAACCGACGTGCACCTCGAAGACGACAGGACGGCGTCGCAGCTCTACCGGATTTTGCGCGAGGCGCTGATCAATGCGCACAAGCATGCCCAAGCCAGTCAGATTGTCCTCGAAGTGCGCCAAATGAAAACCAATCTCGTCTTCAGCGTTACGGACAATGGCGTTGGATTTAGCAGAAAAACGAAAACCGGTCGCGGCCTGGGTTTTCACATCATGCAGTACCGGGCGCGCTCAGTTGGTGCGCGCTTGAAACTCGAATCGCCAGCCAAACGCGGCGCCCGGGTCGTCTGTTATTTGCCGCACCCAAATGACGCTCGCTAAATTCCGCTGCACCACCGCAACCACGAATGAAACTCGCCGCATCAAACTTGGAAGCTCCAGAAGCCGCTGCGCCGGCAAAGAAAAAACGCATCATCATCGTCGATGATCATCCCCTGTTCCGAAAAGGGCTCGAGCAATTGATCAACTCCGATGGGGGACTCACCGTCTGCGGAGAAGCGGGCGACGCGAGCGCAGCCATGACCGTGATCCGCGAAAAGCGACCCGATCTTGTAATTGTCGATCTTAGTCTGCCCGGCGCGAACGGGATTGAGTTGATCAAGAACATCCGGGCCGAGTTTCACAAGGTGCCGGTGCTAACTCTCTCGATGCACGACGAGTCCCTTTACGCGTTGCGTGCTCTCCGGGCCGGGTCGCAGGGTTACGTCATGAAACAGGAAGCGCTCGAGAATGTGATTACCGCGATTCGGGAAGTGTTCGCGGGCCGGCCGTACCTCAGCCCCGCGATGTCAGCGACGGTCATCGCGAAGTTTGCGCAACGCTCGAGCGGTGACGTGAGCGCCAACCTTGTCGACAGGTTGAGCGACCGTGAACTGGAGATTCTCGAGTTGATCGGCAAGGGGCGCGACGTGCGCGAGATCGCGAAGATGTTGCATTTGAGTCCGAAAACGGTCGAGACGCACCGCGCCCACATTAAAGAAAAACTGAGTCTCGCGAACGCGCGGCAGGTCGCGCGCTTCGCCGTGCAGTGGGTCGGGCAAAAAGGCGTTTAACGCAAGAATTCGGCTCCCATACCTGCGGTCGTATGGTCACCTCAAGGCGGCCACGCCAAGCGCGGCACACAACGTACCCAGCGCGACGATCGCTACGATTGCGAGATTGCTCGTTTCGCTCGGACTGAGATCGGTTTAGCTCAGTTCAGTAGCAACCTCCGGCGAACCGCCAACGCATTCATCTGCGATGAACTAGTGAGAGGAGACGAGATCCATGGCTAAAATTGTCAAAGTCATCGAAGTGCTGTCGGAATCGCCGACGAGTTGGGAGGAGGCAACGCAGAACGTTGTGACCGAAGCGGCCAAAACGCTGCGCAACATTCGTTCCGTTTACATCAAGGAGCTCACCGCTGCGGTCGAGAACGACAAAGTCACCAGCTACCGAGTAAACGCGAAGGTCACGTTCGAGATGGAGCGCTGAGCGCGCTCAAACGCACCTGTAGCCACGGCCCTGCGGCCGTCTAACGCGCCACAGGCGCGTGGCTACAAGCATTTACCCGCGATCGCGCAGCTTGTTCTCGCCGCTTTCGCGCGCGCAATGTGCGCAGCAGAAGATTTTGCCGCCGGCTTCCACGCCGTGACCGACGATTTTGCAGCCGCAGTGCTCGCACTCCGGCGCCATCACCGCGATCGCGCACTCGAAGCTGTCGAATATATGCGTCTTGCCGTCCTTTCTCAGCTCAAACGTTTTATCGTAGTCGTTTCCGCAGAGTTCACATTTAGCCATCGATGTTCTGGTTAAAGGCCTTCCTCCTCTAAAAAGTAACGTGACGGACCATTGCGACGCGTGCGTTTTTCGTGACTCAGCTCCGGCGGTCACCGGCCGGTGGAAGACGTCTCGTAGCGCGATCCACCTACTTCTTCGGCTTGAGCAGTGGAAAAAGAATGACATCGCGGATGGATTCCGCGCCTGTCAGTAACATTGTCAATCGGTCGATGCCTATGCCGACGCCACCGGCCGGCGGCATCCCGTGCTCGAGCGCGAGCAGAAAATCTTCGTCGATCTTTTGGGTCTCTTCGCCTGCTTGCTCCAGTAAGCGTCGGCGCTGCACCTGCGGATCATTCAACTCGCTGTAACCCGGCGCGATCTCCGCACCGTTAATGATCAATTCGAACACATCGACCAGCGATTGGTCCTCGCGGTTCTGCCGAGCTAAGGGCACCAGCTCTTTCGGACAATGGGTGACAAAGAGCGGATCGAACGTTTTTTCCTCGACCAGCTTTTCGAAAACGTGCTGGGTCACTTCGTAATCGACGAGCTGCGGTAGAACCTCCAGCTTGAACTCACGCGTCGCGCGGGCGCGGCGTTCGTCGGGAGAAAGGTCGAACCAATCCTCGCCCGCAACGTCGCCCACAAGATCGACATATCGCGCCCGGCGCCACGGGCGTTGCAAGTTGATTGTGCGAACAATCCTTCCATCCGCGTCACGATGCTCAAGTTGCACCGAGCCGCAGACTTTCTCGGCCACGTGGCAAATCAGTTCCTCCACCAGATTGGCGATTTTCTCGAAGTCCGCGTACGCCCAATAGATTTCGAGCATCGTGAACTCGGGATTGTGTTTCCGGGAAATGCCTTCGTTGCGAAAGTTCCGGTTCAATTCAAAAACTTTGTTGAACCCACCGACGAGCAACTGCTTGAGAAACAGCTCTGGAGCAATGCGCAGGTAAAGATCGAGCCCAAGCGCTTTGTGATGCGTTTGGAAAGGCTGGGCCGCCGCCCCGCCTGCCACGGTCTGGAGAATCGGTGTTTCGACCTCGAGAAATCCGCGGTTCTCAAGAAAGTGCCGCGTCTCGCGCACCATCGCGATGCGCTTTAAAAAAATCTCACGCGAGCGCTCGTTCGTGAGAAGATCGAGGTAGCGCTGGCGATAACGCGCTTCGATGTCCTGGAGCCCGTGCCATTTTTCCGGTAGTGGGCGCAGTGACTTCGCGAGGACCGCCAACCGCCCAAGCCTGATTGTCGGCTCACCGGTTTTGGTGACGAAACAGGTACCCTCGACGCCAATGAAATCGCCGACATCGATGAGCGGGAAAAGCTCGACGATTTCCGGCCCAACTTCCTTAGTCTGAATATAAATCTGGATGCGGCCGGTCGCATCGCGAAGATCGACAAAGTGGCTTTGGCCCATGTCGCGATGCGCCGTGACGCGCCCGGCCACACGCACCGTTTCACCCTCTGTAAATTTCGCCCGGATTTCGGCGATATCGCCGCTGATTTCGAAAGCGTTGCCGAACGGCTCGATCCCACGCGCGCGCAAAGCGTCAAGTTTTTGGCGTCGCAACACAATCAGCTCGTTCTCTTCGTCGATCATCGGTCTGCGAATCTAAAGCAGGGTGGGCAAATAAATAGCGGCAAGGTGAATCGTGCTCTCCGAGTGCGATGTTAGTTCAGGCAGCGGAGCCGCGGTAATTAGCATCGGCCGCGGAGCGGCCGATCCACCCAATATTCGTTTGCCAATGAAAGACCGACAATGAGATATTCGCGCGCTGGATCGGCTTCTCCGAAGACGATGCTAAACATGGCGGCGCGGCCGCATTATTTAAACAACGCGTTCGGAGAACGCGTTCCACCTTATGCCTCTCGATCTACCTGAGACAACTTCTAGGCTCGGTGGACCGCTGGTGCGGCAATTTTCGGTTTTTTTGCCTAACAAAGTCGGAGCGTTGCTCGACATCCTGAAGTTGCTGAACACCCATAACACGCACGTCGTGGCGATGAGTGTGTCGGAGTCGACCGACTCGGCCATCGCGCGTGTCGTCGTGAGCGATCCGGAGCAAGTCGAAGAGTTGTTTCGCGCACATGACGTCGCGTTTGGTGTTTCCGAAGTTCTCGTCGTTGAGATGCGCGAAGTGGCCACGCAACTGGCGAGCCTGTTCGCCGCTTTGCTCAAAGCGGAGGTGAACGTGCATTTTAGTTATGCATTTTTGACCCGGCCGCGCGGCCTTGCTGCACTCGCCCTTCACGTCGATGACGTTGAATGCGCCTCCTCGGTCATCACCGGTGACGGTTTCAAGCTCCTGAGTCAGGACGACATTTCGCGCTGATGGCGCTCGCCGGGTTTAGTCCACACGTTGTCGCGTCAATCTCGTCAGTGCCGGCGGTTGACAATTTTTCGAAACCGCGTAGTGCCGTCGCTCGACATGCGAACGTTTAGCATTTCGTCGCCCGTCACGGCGGACCGCAGTTTCATAGTTGCTCTCGGTTTCGTCGCGTTTTTCGCCGCGGCCGAGATTTGTGCTGTGGCATATCATTACGTCGGACCGGTGCGAATCGGGGCCGCGACCGCACCGGCCAGCGTTGCTGTGACTCGAACTCCAGCGCCGGCGCCAGCGGCCACTGCTGCGCCTGCAGCCGCGTCCAGCGCAGCGCCACTTTCCCCGAGCGATGGGGCAATAAAAGCGGCAATCGCGCTGCGCGACCGGGGCGACACCGCCAACGCACTCGCGAAATTGCAAACGGCGTCAGAACAAGATCCGAGCAACCCGAACATTCTCGAGGAACTCGCCCGGACTTACGAAGCGGTGCAAAATGTCGAACTTGCAAACGTGACCTGGCGCAAAATCCAGGAGCTCGGGCCTGCGGCGGGGTCGTCGTTTGCGTTGGCCGACCAGCGGCTGAAAGCCGGTTTGGCCACACCAGCGGCGAGCGGCGCCGGTTTACCCGGCCCTGCTCGGCTTGACACTGCGAGCTCAGAGCCAGCCGCACCGCCATCTACGGATACATCCGTTCTCACGATCAGCGATGTGCAGATAACTGAAACGCCGGATCCAGATGCGGACACAAACCTGACGGTGCGCGTCGGAATTCAAAAGCGCACGAACACGGTAATCGACCACACCAAGGTGAAAATTCAGGTGTTCTTTTATGACACGGTTGACGACAAGGATATCAAGCTCACCGACGCCGACGTTACATACGAGTGGCTGACCCCAAATCATGATTGGGCGGACGTCAAACCCGAAGTGCTGGCGGTGAATTATGTGCGCCCGAAAAACAAAGTGCTGCCGTCCGAAGCGGCGCTTTCTGCCGCTGCGGCGTCGGTTAATCCGGGGAAAAAGACACGGCCGAACAAACCGGGTAGTCCCGAAGGTCAGCGCAAATATCTCGGGTACGTCGTGCGCGTCTATTATCAGGACCAGCTTCAGGCCGTGCGCGCCGACCCGAACAGCCTGCTCAAGAAATTCCCGCCGCCTTCGACTGCGTCGCCCTGATGCAATTGGTCGTTGTGCACCGCGACGCCGAGTTGGGCGGCCAGTTGGTGCAGATGGTGAAGGATTATACGCCGCACGACTGCGATTTGGTCGCAAGCGAGACCGCCGCCATGCAATGGGCGCGCGACCACTCGCATTGCGCGTTCCTTCTAACGCAGCTCGACAGCATGATTGACGGACTCAGTTTGGGGGCCTCCTTTAGCGAAATGTTCCCCGGTGTGCAAACGGCGTTTCTCCCCGGCTATCCGCGGTCGGAGCAACGGCTTGAACTGGAGGAGACAAAGGTTTTTCCCGAACCGATCAACGGCGAAATGTTGCTCGCGCTAATTGATCGCATCGCAAATGCCAGCCCCAGCGCGCCCGATCTTTTTCACGTTGTCGATGTTTTGCAAATGTGTTGCCTGAGCGGACTGGACGGTGCACTGCAAGCAGTGACGGCCAACCAGAGCGGGATCGTCTACTTGCGAGGCGGCGAGATTGTCCACGCCGAGCGCGAGCGCGTTCGCGGTAAGCCAGCTTTGCTCGAGATTATCGGCTGGCGCTTTGTCGAATTCGGCTATGACCGCACAATTTGCCCTTCAATGGAAACAATCGCTTGCCCTTGGCAGACGGCGCTCGTCGAAGCTGTAGCCGTATCGAAGGAGCAGAGCGCGGCCAGCCGGCTCCCTCAGACTCTCTGGGCAAAACTGCCCAGCCGCGCTAGCTGATTTATGTCGCCATCCGCGTGGTTCTCCCGGCGGATTAAATTCGCCTTCGCATCCGCGTGCCTCCTTTGCGCAGCAGCGCAGGCGCGGGGACAACTGCAAGTTGAGCTCAATTTAAAGCGACTGCAGTACATCGCCTACGAACCGATCCTGGCGACGGTTGGCATCACTAACCTCGCCGGCCGCGATGTCGATCTTCACGATGGCGATGGGCAGGCGTGGTTCGGTTTTGAAGTCAGTGGTAAAGAGGGCGAGCCGATTGCGCCGGTCACGCCGAACTACACCCAGCCGCCGCTGAAAATTCCAGCCGGTAAAAAGGTCACGCAACGGATCAACCTCACGCCGATCTATTCGGTGCACGATTTCGGCACCTACCACCTGCGTGCTCACATTTATTTCGCCGATCTGAACAAATTCTTTTACTCGCAGGCAAAGGTCTTCGAAGTGACTGATGCGCGCCCGATCTGGCAACGGACCGTAGGCGTCGCGGAGGGTACGCCCGCGTCCGGCAAAACACGCACCTATTCGCTCCTCTCGAACCGCTTTCCTGATCACACTGCGCTTTACGTGCGGGTCGAAGACAAAGACAGCGGCGCGGTCTACGCGACTTATTCGTTAGGCCGATCGATCGAATTCGGCGAACCGCAGGCCGAAGTCGATCGCTCAAATCAACTCCACGTCCTGCATTGCGCGGCGCCGCGCGTCTGGCAGTACTCGCGCGTTGGACTCGACGGGCAGCTCCTCGCCCATTCGTCATTCATGGAAACAAAGACGCGACCGCGCCTCGTTCATCTTGACGATGGCAAGGTAGCGGTGCGCGGCGGAATGATTGAGACGCCGGCAACGGGAACGGCACGCGATTCGCTCCCGAAATTGTCCGATCGCCCGGCGGAGATGCCGAAGGAGAACTAAATGCTGCAACACGGTTGGCGCGTCAGGTTTGTCGGCGCCGCGCTCTGTCTTGCCACCAGCACCTTCGCACTCTCCTCTTCAGCCGCGAACAGCTCGTCCGCATCGACTGTCGTGATCGATGCGGGCCACGGCGGTTTTGATCGCGGCGGCATTCCCGGGCAACGCGTCGCAGAGAAAATGATGACATTGGACGTCGCCCAGCGTCTCAAGTCGATTCTCGCCGGCAATGGATATCGTGTGGTAATGACGCGCGATGAGGATGTCTTCGTCCCGCTTGGGACGCGCGTCGCCATTGCCAACTCTTACCCAAACGGGATTTTCGTTTGCATCCATTTTAATTCTGCGCGTCGCATAGGCGCTAACGGTATCGAAACTTACTTCTACAGCCGGCAAAGCTTGCCGCTAGCCTCGGCAATTCACTATTACGTCGCGGGTGGAGCCCCATCGATGAATCGCGGCGTCCGGCGCCGTAGCTATTATGTGCTCCGCTATAGCGCAGTTCCCTCTGTCCTTGTCGAATGCGGTTTCCTGACCAACCCCACAGAAGCGCAATACGCGCAGACCGTCTCTTATCGCCAGCAACTGGCCGAGGAAATCGCGCGCGGCATTCGCGCGTCCTCGTTAGTAGCGACCAGCTCGGCTTCAGGACGCCTCGCTACCGCCGAAGCTGTCCCGCTGCAGCCGTTCATCGATCAAACGAAGGTGCGTGATCCCGAAATCTCGGCGTCGAAACGCTCGAAACGCGGCTCACGATCACGCGCGAAGCACAAAAAGGCATCGCAGGTCTCTCGTCTCGAAAACGGAGCAATGACAAACAAATCGGACGACAGCAATAGCACCCGAAGTAAGGAGACATCGCGCCAGCACCTGGAGGACTGATTGGACTCGCCGGTCTTAAGCTCGGCGCAAATGCGGGCCGCGGAAAAAGCGGCCTTCGGGCGCGGTGTCGGTGTTGAAACGCTGATGGACTGCGCGGGCGCGGGCGTTGCACGCGCCGTGCGCAAGTTTTTTCCGCAGCCGGGTAAGTGCCTGGTCTACGCCGGGAAAGGTCACAATGGAGGCGATGCATTGGTCGCCGCAGAACATCTTGCGCGCAGCGGCTGGAACATCGATATCCACTTGGTCTTTCCGGAAAGCGACTGCAGCGAGCTGACACGGAAAAAACTCAACTCGGCTAGAGAAGCCGCTCCGGGCGGCGGGGGATCGCTCGCACCAACTCCATCTTTGGTGGTGCTCGACGGCTTACTCGGCCTCGGCGCCAGCAGATTGTTGCGCCAGCCAGTGCGCGCTGCCGCGCACGAGATCAATCGGCATCGCCGCGATCAAAACGGATTCGTTTTTGCCGTGGATGTTCCCACCGGACTCGACAGCGATTCCGGCGAAGTCGATCCAGAAGATTGCGTCACTGC
>DASTDG010000114.1:0-9954 GCA_035710475.1 Chthoniobacterales bacterium
GCAGCTCCTTGTACTCGTTGTCGATCTTATCGCGCTCGAGACCGGTCAATTGATACAGCCGAAGATCGAGAATCTGGTTGGCCTGATGTTCGCTGAACGCGTAGCGCCCATCCGTCAGGCGCGCCCGATTGCGGATGAGAATGCCGATTTGTTCGACCTGGCGTTTAGTAAATTCGAACGCGAGCAGTTTCACCCGCGCTTCATCGCGATTGGCTGAACCGCGGATGATGCGGATGAATTCGTCCAGGTTGGCGAGCGCAATGAGATAACCTTCGAGCGTCTCCGCACGCTCTTCTGCCTTGCGCAATTCGAAGCGTGTCCGGCGCAGCACGACCTCGCGGCGATGCTCGATATAAGCGGCGTTCGCTTCCTTGAGCGAGAGCAGCTTCGGCCGGCCATGGTCGATCGCGAGCAGGATGACGGCGAAGGAGCTTTCCATCGCGGTATGCCTGTAAAGGTTGTTGATGACGACCTTTGGGTTAGCGTCGCGCTTCAGCTCGATGACCACGCGGGTGTTTTCGTCCGATTCGTCACGCACTGCCGTTATCTCGCTTAGCACTTTCTCGTTCACGAGTTCCGCAACCCGCTCGACAAGCGTGGCGCGGTTCACGTTGTAAGGAATTTCGGTGATGACGATCTGTTCCTTACCGCCCTTAAGCTCCTCGACGCCGGCGCGACCGCGCACTTTCACGCTGCCGCGACCAGTCTCAAAATATTGCCGGATTCCACCGACACCGCAGATAACGCAACCGGTCGGGAAATCCGGTCCTCTCACGTGCTCCATCAGCTCGTCCAGGACGATGTCGGGATTGTCGATCTGCGCGCAAACACCGTCGATGACTTCCCTCAAATTGTGCGGCGGAATGTTGGTCGCCATCCCCACGGCGATCCCGGTACCGCCGTTGACGAGCAGGTTCGGGAACGCCGCCGGGAACACCGTCGGCTCGGTGCGCGTCTCGTCGTAATTCGGGACGAAATCGACGGTGTCCTTGTCCATGTCGACCATGAGCGCCGCGCCGAGATGGGTCATGCGCGCCTCGGTGTAACGCATCGCCGCCGGCGGATCGCCTTCGACCGAACCAAAGTTCCCTTGCCCGTCGACGAGCGGCTCGCGCATCGCCCACGGCTGCGCCATGTGCACGAGCGTCGGATAAATCACCGCTTCGCCATGTGGGTGATAATTACCGCTCGTGTCGCCGCAGATCTTCGCGCATTTCCGGTGCTGCCGTCCCGGGAAAAGGGACAAATCGTGCATGGCGTAGAGAATTCTGCGCTGCGATGGCTTGAGGCCGTCACGCGCGTCCGGCAGCGCGCGCGAGATGATGACCGACATCGAGTAGTCGAGGAACGACCTCGACACCTCTTCGGCGACGTTCACCGGATCGACCTTTTCGTTGGCGTTATACATGAGCTGTCGTGAGTACTTGCCGTTGCGGCTGCGGCGCCCGCGAACTCATCGCCAAAAACCGTTCTTCCCATTCCCGCGATGTTTCGTCTGTCTGGCTGACGGTGACCGGTGAGCTGATTTTAATTCGCCGCGGTAACCTGACTTTCAAAAAATCGAGAACACCGCGAATCGTCGGCTCGTAGTCGCGGCAGAGTTCTTCGTACTCGACTCGAAACGGCGTCACGCCACTGCGCGCGAAAAAATCTGCCCATATTTCTTCCTCGCGGCGGATGTCACTGATGCAGCGCGCGAGCAATTGCGGATCAAACTGCGCTTGCCGAACCGGCGTTTTGCCTTCCTGGATTTTCCACAGCCCGGTCTGCAACGCGCGCGCTTTGGAGATCGCCTGACGCACTTTATTTCGGCGCAAGATCTGGACGAATTGGAGCCGCGGGAAAGCGCTGCGCAACGTTTCCACGTCGGGCAGTTCCGCACCCCCAAACGCGCCGGTTTCACGCATCCGCGTGACAAATTTTTCCAGATACCAACCCATGATCTTAAAACCGAAGACGCCGTTTGCGCTCGCCGCTACGGAAACGAGCGCGCGAATGTAAGACGCGAAGCTCGCGTTAGGGTCGATGCCATGATCGAGCGCGGTGCGCACCTCGTTCTGCGGCAAAAAATATTGTCCCGGGCGACCGGCGCGCCGTACCTGCACGAGTCCATCGGCCAGAAGATTGCTGCCGGAACGCGCAACCGCACAGAGCATGTAACAACGCCGCCAGTGCGGCAAAAGACGCGCAAAACTAGACATCACTGTAAGATCGACATCATCAACAGGGCAGGAGCGCAGTCAGATCGATCGCGTCCAGCCAGAACTGCAACACAAATGTAACAACGCTCCACGCGCCGCCGTTGGCTAAACTATCGCGATAACGCATATACCATTGCTCCGAAACGTCGTCCGCCTGCCGGACTGTTGTTGGCGCGCCGGTCGCAGTGTTTGGAACTGACGAAATACCAAGAAAATCCAACACCTGTTGCAAAGTATCGCTGTAGGCACGGCACAATGTTTCGTACTCGACCGTGAACGGCGATAACCGGCCGGCAGTGAAGAAACGAGACCAGATCGCTTCTTGACGCTCCCCATCGCGCAAACACCGCGTGATCAATTGCGCATCGAAACGCGCGTGCCCCGCGGTCTGCTTTCCTCCTGCGATTTTCCAGACCCCGGTTTGCATTGCGCGGGCTTTCGAGATCGCCTGGCGCAGCTTGTCACCGCGGAAAATGCGGACGAACCGCAGCCGGGGAAACGCTTCATTGAGCAACTCAAGGTCACTGGTTCCTGCACCGCCAAATGCGCCGGTCGCGCGCAGTTGCACTAAAAACTTCTGCAAATACGAGCCCATCAATTTGAATCCGAAGACGTTGTTGCGAGCCGATGTCGCCCGCACGATCCCGCGCACGTAACCCGCGTAATCCTTCGCTGGATCCAACCCGTACTTCTCGCCATACCTTTCCTCGAACTCGGGCAGAAAGTATTGTTTCGGCCGCCCCGCTTTTTGCATAGCCGTTAAACCATCACTCAGGAGATTGCTGCCACAGCGCGGCACCGCACAAATCACATAACATCGCTGCGGGTATCGCAGCTTGTGCAGCAACGCACGCATCATCAGACGTCCAGGTTGCGGACGTTGAGCGCATTGTCCTCGATGAATTGCCGCCGCGGCTCGACCACGTCGCCCATCAAAATCGTGAACATCTTGTCGGCATCGACAGCATTGTCGTCGTTCAGGTCGACTTTCAAGAGCTTGCGCTTCTCCGGGTTCATCGTCGTCTCGAACAATTCTTTCGCGTTCATTTCGCCGAGACCTTTGAAGCGTTTGATCTGCACACCACGCCGCCCGATCTCCAAAATCTTATGGAGAATCTCGGGAATCGAGAAAAGCGGATGCGAGATGGCTTTCTCCCCTTCGCCTTCAATCAGCTCGAAGATCGGGCGATCGCTCGCCGCGTAATGACTGACCTGAAGACCTTTGCGTGCGAGCTCGGCAATGATCTTCTCGATTGCCGCCGACTCATGCAGTTCGACCAGTTTGCCCCGGCGGCGGCCGTTGGGGCGCGTGGCTGGGACATCGCCGAGCGGCAAAAGTTCCTGTCCGAGCTCGGTGTCGAACAAATTCAAATCCAGATTCTCCTGATGAAATTTTCGTACTGCCTTCTCGTCGGCGAAGTAGTGGACCGTTTCGTCGTTGCCCGCGCGCACCTTTACCACATAAGCCGGCAGCTTGCCCGTTCTCGGATTTCGCTTCGCGAGATAGCTTTCGAAATCGCCGCCGTGACGCCGCACCGCTTCGCTCAACTTCGCGAGCTTCTCAAGCGACTCGAGAATGTCCTTCAACTGCGCGGCAGTGATCTCCTTATTGTCGGCGAGATTCTTCAGCCGCACATCCTCAGCACCGAGCGCAATCAGGATTTTGTTTAACTGAACATCGTCATCCACATACTCCTCGCGTTTCTTGCGCTTGATCTGATAAAGCGGCGGTTGCGCGATGTAGATGCGGCCAGCGCGGACGAGCTCGGTCATTTGCCGATAGAAAAAAGTGAGCAACAGCGTGCGGATGTGCGAACCGTCAACGTCGGCGTCGGTCATGATGATGATGCGACCATAACGCAACTTCGACATGTCGAAGCGACCTTCATCCTTGCCGTTGCCGTCCTCTTTCGGCTTGCCGATCCCGGTGCCGATCGCAGTGATCATCGACTGGATCTCGGTGTTCTTGAGGAACTGATCCTCGCGCGCTTTCTCGACGTTGATCAACTTTCCGCGGATCGGGAGAATGGCCTGGTAGCGGCGGTCGCGTCCCTGCTTCGCCGAGCCGCCGGCGGAATCGCCTTCGACGATGTAGAGTTCCGTCAGCTCCGGATCGCGCTCGGAACAATCGGCTAGTTTGCCCGGCAACCCGCCGCCAGTCAGCGCGCCTTTGCGAATCGTCTCCCGCGCTTTGCGCGCCGCTTCACGGGCGCGGGCTGCAGTCAACACCTTGTCGAAAATTCGTCGCGCCACCGGCGGGTTTTTGTCGAAATATGTCATCAGCCCCTCGTAGACAGCGGAGTTGACGATGCCGTCGATCTCGGTGTTGACGAGCTTGACCTTGGTTTGCGACTCGAATCGCGGGTTCGGCAGCTTCACGCTCAGCACCGCAATCAAACCTTCGCGCACATCCTCTCCGGAAATGGCAGGATCCTTGTCTTTGAGCAGACTGTTCTGCTTCGCGTACTGATTCACAGCTTTCGTCAGGGCAGTGCGGAATCCAGTCAGGTGCGTGCCGCCGTCGGGGTTCGCGATTGAATTCGCGAAGGGCAAAATCTGGTCGTTGTAGCTGTCGTTGTATTGCAGCACAACATCGACAAATACTTCCTCGCGCTGCCGCGCAATGACGATTGGCTTGGGGTGGAGCACCTGCTTGTTTTCGCCGAGCTGTTTGACGAACTCCTCGATGCCGTGCTTGTAGAGAAACGTCTCCTTCTTCGGCGACTCATCGCGTTCATCGGTCAGGTTGATCTCAAGACCCGGATTCAGAAAGGCCAGCTCGCGCAAACGCGTCGCGAGCCGCTCGAACTTAAACTCCGTTGTGATGGTGAAGATGATCGGGTCAGGCAAAAATGTGATCAGCGTGCCGGTGGTCTTTTTGTTCTTAACTTCGCCGATGATTTCGAGCTTCTGCGTCGTTTTACCCTTCGCGAAAGCCATGTGGTAAACCTTGCCGTCGCGCGAGACCTCTACCTTGAACCATTCCGAGAGCGCGTTCGTGCACTTTGCTCCGACGCCGTGCAGGCCGCCGGAATATTTGTAAGCGCCCTGGCCGAATTTTCCGCCGGCGTGCAGATTCGTCAGCACCAGCTCGACTGCCGGCATTTTCCATTTCGGATGAATGTCGACTGGAATGCCGCGGCCGTTGTCGCGCACTGAAACGCTGCCGTCCACGTGCACCGTCACTTCGATTTGATCGCAAAAACCTGCGAGATGTTCGTCAATTGAATTATCGACGACCTCATAGACCATGTGGTGCAAACCGCGCTCGTCCGGATCGCCGATGTACATGCCCGGACGTTTCCGGACCGCTTCGAGACCTTCGAGCTTGTCAATCTGCGCCGCGTCGTATTTTTGCAGTTTACTGACGCCGGAAAACTCGCGGTGCCGGTTTTGTTCGTCTGAATTTGCGTCGTCCGAATCGACGAGAGCAACAGCTCGGCTTGGCATTGCAAGAAGGTATCGAAAACGGCTCAAAAAACAAATAATAATCTTGTGGTTCTGAGGCACTTGTTTGCACTAAATGTGGGATGAAGCGGCACTGAAAAGCGCACGATCTTGTGGTTCTCACGTCTACCGCGCGAGTGGGATTGCAAGCGCTTGACCGCCCTCTTCGCGGCCTCGAAAATGTGGCTGCGCGATGCGCTTCCAAACACTTCTTGAAGCCCGCTGGATCTTCGCGGCTCTCGCGTTCTTAACTGTCGTTAGCTCGGTGATTTTTCCGCCACTGGCTTTTGGTTTTTTGCTGTTGATTCTCTACACATTTTTCTTTTTCCGCGACCCAGATCGCGCCGCGCCGGAGGATCCCGGCGCCATTGTCGCGGCTGCTGACGGAACAGTGGCCGAGATCGCCGAAGTTTACGAATTGCAGATTTTGAAGACGAAGACACAGCGTGTCGCAATCTTCTTGTCGATCTTCGATGTCCACACCAATCGAGCACCGATTGAAGGGCGCATTTTTTATCGTCAACATCGTGAAGGGCTCTGCCTCGATGCACGCAGCACCGATTGCTCGGCAAAAAATGAAGCGATGACGTGGGCATTTGAGAACCCGCAGACTACAATTGTCGTCAGACAACTGACTGGTGCGATCGCCCGGCGCATTGTGGCATGGTCTGATGTGGGCGATTATGTCGAGAAGGGTGAGCGCTTCGGAATGATTCGCTTCGGTTCGCGCACCGAAGTATATTTGCCGCTCACCGCCACCGTGCTTGTGAAAGTGGGCGATCACGTTTCCGCAGGATCGACAATCATTGCGCGATTGCCCGAGCCATGAGCGAGCATAATTCGAAAATTTACCTTTTGCCGAACCTGATGACGGCTGGGAATTTATTCTGCGGGTTCACTGCCACGCTCAAAATCCTCGAAGGTGCGCTGCTGCAAGGCAGCAATCCGGAAGCCGCGGCCGACCTGTTCCATGCTGCGGTTTGGTTTATTCTCGGCGCGTTTGTGTTCGATTTTCTCGACGGACGCTTGGCGCGGCTGGGCGGGAATGAAACCCCGTTTGGTCGCGAATTCGATTCCCTCGCTGACATCGTATCGTTCGGGCTGGCGCCGGCATTAATGGTTTATCGAATCGTGCTGCAAGAGTTTCCGCGCGCGTGCTGGATCATCGCGTTCATTTATCTCGCCTGCGGCGCCTTGCGCCTCGCGCGATTCAACACTGCCGCCATCAACCGCACCGGGGGCGATGGCACAACCTTCACCGGTTTCCCGATTCCCGCGGCCGCCGGTCTCATCGCGTCGATCACGCTGTTCCTCCTCTGGCTGGCTGAGGGCGAACATCGGCTTGGCCGGTGGAAATTCGTGCTGCCGCCGCTGCTGCTCTTCGTTTCCTTGATGATGTTCAGCCGTTTTCAGTATCCGAGCTTCAAGGCGATCAATTGGAAGACGCAGAAGTCGATCCCGCGTTTCCTCGCGATCATTTTGATTTTGATTCTCACCGTCCTGAATCCCGAATGGATGCCAGCGGTGCTTTTCCTCGCCTACTTGCTCTACGGCTTTTTGCGACCATGGCTCTCACACGAGTGGCGTCGCGAGATTGAAGAAGAAATCGGCGAAGAACCGTCGGAACAAGCCGCCGAGCAAATGCCGTAAAATCAAGTTTTCCGGCTGCGCCACTCGCCGCTAAGATCGACATCGTGAAATCGAGCGCGATGATATGGCTGTTGGCCCTTAGTTTGGTGGCCACTATGCGTGCCCCTGCGCAACCGCCGGCACCGCGCAATCCGGATGTGTCCAACAAGGCGTTGATCACGAAGACGAGGCCAAGAATCGACGCGACCCGCAGCACGAGCGCAGACATCGCCCTGATGCGCAAGATGGCGGACGATTACTATGCCTGGCGCAATGAAAATTACCCAGTGGCAAGTAGCGACCGCGGCCTGCATACGTGGGACGATCGGCTCACGGACTATTCGCCAGCACAAGTCGCCGAGCGCGCGCGGCATGTCCGCTCGCTCCTGGACAAAGTCCGCGCACTCAAGATCGACAAGTGGCCGAAGGATGATCGTGTCGACGCGATTTTGTTCCGGGCGCAACTCGAGAGCGTCGAGTTCGGAGATCGGGTCCTGAAGTTCGAGCGGACCAATCCGCAGGTTTATGTCGCCGAGTGCGTGAACGGCATTTTTTCGCTGCTGAAAAAAGATTACGACACACCGCGCAAACGAGCGCTGGCAGCGACGGCGCGCCTGAAAGCGATGCCGCCAATGCTAAGGCAGGGCCTGAGCAATTTGCAAAAGCCGGTGAAACTCTACGCGCAGCTTGCCATCCAGTCCGCCCGCGCTATGGACCCGCTGCTCAATCAGAGCTTGATGGCGTTAGATGTCGATCTTCCGCCTAACGAGCACGACGAGCTGGTGAAATCGCGCGACGCCGCGCTCGCGGCAGCGCACGGGTTCGCGGACGAACTCGAGAAACGCCTCAACAAAATGGTCGACTTCGCGCCGATGGGCGAAACGAACTACAACTATTATCTCAAGCACGTCCTGCTTCTGCCATTGAGCGCCGCGGAAGTGGAGATGATCGGGCGCGCCGAGCTGGCGCGTTACCGCGCTCTCGAAGCGATGCTTCCGGATCCGAAACTGGCCGATCCAGACCCGAAACGCAGCGGCAATATTCCGCCGGACCAGGAAGCGTTTCTTATGGCGTACGAGAGCCGCGAAACCGAGATGATCAATTTCCTGAAAGAACATAACCTCGTCACGTTGCCGGATTATCTCGGGCCATTCCAAATCCGTCAGCTGCCCGAAGCATTTAAGCCGACCAGTCCGGGGGGGTTCATGAATCCGCCCGGCGTTTACGATAAGGATCCGACGGGGTTCTACTTCCTCCCGAGCTACAACCCGGAGTCGAAGAACTTTTATATACGCGCCGCAATCGAAGATCCGCGGCCAATACTCGGGCATGAAGGAATCCCGGGACATTTCCTTCAACTGTCGATCGCGAACCATCTCACTGACGAAATCCGCCGCCAGCATGAGGATGGCGTGTTTGTCGAAGGCTGGGCGCTTTACGGTGAAGAAATGTTAATGCGCACCGGCCTTTACCCGAATAACTCACCGGCACAGGGGCAAATCTTGCGACTATCGCGCTACCGTGCGGCGCGCATCGGCGTGGACGTGAACCTGCACACCGGCAGGTGGAGCTTCGAGCAGGCGGTCACTTATTTCATGGAAGCCGGCGGGCTCGATCGCGAAGCGGCCGAGGGCGAAGCCGCCGGCGCCGCTTCCAATCCGCATCAGAAAATCAGCTATATCATCGGCAAATGGCAGATTATGAATTTGTTAGGCCGCTACAAAGATCGGCAAGGAGATAATTTCCGGCTCGGCCAATTTCACGACGACCTGATCAAGAACGGGAGCCTGCCGGTCTCGGTCATCGAATGGGTTTTGCTGGACGACCCGGCTTCGGTCGAAAAAGCATTGCGCTGAGACAGGCGACGGCAATGCGGAATAGCCGCTTGTGGATGTCAATGTTCGCTGCCGCCGTCGCGATGATTGTCGACGGGTGCGTCAACCATCCACGTTTCGCTGCGCCGCCGCGCTTCCTGGAGCTTTACTCCGAAGCACGCGTTGCGACGCTGCATTTTCCGCGTGGGTCGTATGCGTTCGATTCGGAGGACAGCCGTGGTTACTATTACCGCGCGCCAAGCGGTGTGCTCGAGCACACCGCGGCAGGACCGCGGCGGCGTGAGGGCGGTATTTTCGTGAGCAAACGCAATCGCGACCGACTGCGCGGCTACGTCATCATGCCGTACGGTCTCACGCATGTGGGCAATCTCTCTCGCACCGAGCACGAGTTCCGGGATTGATTCCTAGTCGCGTTTGACCAAATGGATGCCCTAGAACCTCCAGCGTGCGAGGGAAAGGCTTTGACCCGAGCTTGCGACCGGATGCGCCTAATCCGCTGACCTGGTTCTCAATGATGCGAGCTGCTCTACGATCTCCAGTCGCCTGTTCTCATCGGCAGTACGGTAGTCAGCCAAAGCCGCGGCCAATCCATCTTCGGCGTCGTCGACACGCCGGACCAACGCGAGAGTCGATTAATTGCTGCCCTATTCGAACGCGCTCGACAGAGCCTTCCACAGTTTTCCGGAGACGACGTTCTCGTTTCAGATCACGTCGCCGACTGAAATGTTCGGCGGGATGGTGCTCAAATCTTGGGGTGTGAGGAAATCGCCCACCGCGATCGCGGAAGCGGGCGCGGACGCGGTTACGTCCGGTGCTCATGACAAGCGTCGCCACGGTCTGCG
>DASTDG010000115.1:0-5617 GCA_035710475.1 Chthoniobacterales bacterium
TGCCCGGTCCGGCGCTGGCAAATGATGAGTCGCGGCCGGTGATAACAGTCACGGGCGCAAGGCCGGGTCCGGTCTTGTTCGTGAACGCGGGGGTGCATGGCGGTGAGTATCCGGCGATCGAGGCGGTGATCCGGTTATCAAAAATGCTCGATGCGCAGACGATCGCGGGCACGGTCATTCTCATGCCGGTGTTGAATCTGCCGGCGTTTCGGAACCGGACGCCGTTCGTTTGCCCGGTTGATAACGTGAACCCGAACCGCGTTTTCCCGGGCGACCCGAATGGCAGCTACAGCGAGCAGATGACACACGCGCTGATCAACCAGTTCGTCGTCCACGCCGATGCATATGTCGATCTTCACGGCGGCGATATTCCCGAAGCGCTCGTGCCGTTCTGCATTTGTCGCGGCGGCAACGAACCGATCGACGCGAAATCGAAGGAGCTCGCGCTCGCGTTCGGGTTGCCGTACGTGCTCACGGTCATGAAACCGGTGCAGGCGGCGAAAGGTTTATCGAGCTACGCCGCGGCCGCTGCCAAAGGCGTTCCGGCAATTCTCGCCGAAGCCGGTGGTGTCGGGCAGTTGCACGAAGATGCGATCGAGCTGCTGACGAATGGAGTGAAGCGCGTGATGCGGCATATGAAGATGCTCGCAAACGAGCAGGCGCTTGACACAAGCGCCTCTACAACGCCGACAGTTCTCACCTCATTCGAATGGGTCTATTCGAAACATGCAGGCATGTGGTATCCGCGCGTGGCCGCGGGCGATCTCGTCGAGAAAGGACAAGAGATTGGCATCGTTGGCGATCTTTTCGGCGACACACTGGAAACAATCATCGCGCCAGTCAGCGGCCACGTGCTGTTTCTCACCATCAATCCGTCCGTGCAGGCGAACGGATTGCTCATGGGCATCGCGTGCAACTGAATCTGGAAACCATGAACCCGACGATCCTCTGGAGCGATCTGCGGTTCCTTCCTACTTTCCTGGTTCCTGATTAACCTGTGCAAATCTGTGTTGATCTGTGGCTGATGGAAACACTGAATGATCCGCAGATTTCGCGGATTAACGCAGATTTCTTTTTTTGTTGCTTCCTGATTAGCCGCTCCGGTCTTGTATCCGCTACAACATACGTCTAAGTTGCGCGTCTCTTCGCGCTGAGGCTCCAATGGAAAATTACGTGTCGAATGTGATGGCCGGGGTAAAGGCCAAGAACCCGGGGGAACTGGAGTTTCAGGAAGCGGTCGCGGAAGTCGTCAAGTCGGTCACCCTGGTGTTAGATCGACATCCGCAGTATCGGAAAGCGAAAATCCTCGAGCGGATGATCGAGCCCGAGCGGGCGATCATGTTCCGCGTCGCCTGGCAGGATGATGCCGGCGAACTGCAGGTGAACCGCGGGTTCCGCGTGCAGATGAACAGCGCGATCGGCCCGTACAAAGGCGGGCTGCGGTTTCATCCGACGGTGAACCTCAGCATTCTGAAGTTCCTCGCGTTCGAGCAGGTCTTTAAAAACGCCCTAACGACTTTGCCGATGGGCGGCGGCAAAGGCGGTTCTGATTTCGATCCGCACAGAAAAAGCGACGCGGAAGTGATGCGGTTTTGTCAGGCGTTCATGTGTGAGCTGTTTCGGCACATCGGACCAGAGACGGACGTGCCGGCGGGCGACATCGGCGTTGGCGCGCGCGAGATCGGTTTTCTTTTCGGCATGTACAAGAAGCTCAAGAACGAGTTCACCGGTGTTATGACGGGAAAAGGTCTGACCTGGGGCGGCTCGGTGATTCGGCCGGAGGCGACCGGCTACGGCGCGGTTTATTTCGCGGAGGAAATGTTGAAGACGCGCAAGGAAGACCTGAAAGGCAAGACCGCGCTGGTCTCAGGCAGCGGCAACGTCGCTCAATACACGGTCGAGAAGCTCATTTCGTTAGGCGCGAAGCCGATCACATTGTCGGATTCGACCGGCTATATCTTTGATGAAGCCGGCATCACTCGGGACAAACTCGCCTTCGTGATGGACCTGAAGAACGTCCGACGCGGCCGCATCTCCGAATACGCCGATAAATTCAAGGGCGCGGTGTTCACGCCGGTCAACTCGAAGCTCGACCACAACCCGCTCTGGGATCACAAGGCGCAGTGCGCGTTCCCGAGCGCGACGCAGAACGAGATCAACGGCAAAGACGCGGCGAATCTTTTGAAGAATGGCGTTTACGTGGTCTGCGAAGGCGCGAACATGCCAAGCACGATTGATGCGATCAATCAGTTCCTCGACGCGAAGATTCTCTTCGGTCCCGGCAAAGCCGCGAACGCAGGCGGCGTTGCCACCTCGGGACTGGAGATGGCGCAGAACAGCATGCGCATCCGTTGGACGCGCGAGGAAGTCGATGCCCGGCTGTTCAACATCATGAAAACGATTCACGAAGTCTGTCAGCGCACGGCCGAGAAGTACGGTACGCCCGGCAACTACGTGAACGGCGCCAACATTGCCGGCTTCGTAAAAGTGGCCGACGCAATGCTGGACCAGGGGCTGGTCTGATAATTCCGACAATTTATCTTGCCATCCTGAGCGGAGCCCAATCGACTCGCCTCGCTCGCTCAGGGTAAACTCTGCGGAGTCGAAGGACCTGACGAAATGACTCGAGACCATCAGTATTTAGTTTACATGATGAGCAACAAAACACGCTCGGTGCTGTACACGGGCCTGACTAATGACCTGCGGGCGCGAGTAGCACAACATCGCACGGCGGAATACGGGGTTGCACCCGCGATTATCGTTGCATAGCGCTCGTGTATTGCTCCCGTTTTGGCGACATTCACCAAGCAATCGCGCGGGAGAAGCAGTTTGCGCTGGCGACGGTCGAAGAAGAACGCGCTCATCGAGTGTGACAACGCGAACTGGAAGTTTATTTTCAAACTGGCAGTCGGCTGCGGCGAACGCCCCGATGTGCGCGTGGACTGACTGTCTGCGCGGCCTTTACAGATCGCCGCAAATGCAGTTCGCGGCGTGAATCTAGAACATGCAGCGACAAAATCGTTGCATCCAGACGCGACGATTTGTCGGATGCCTCGAAAGGTGTTTTAGCCACCGTGAGAAACAAACTAACCTCGACTTGATCTGAGCATGGGGGAGGAAACAGCCACAGCGCAGCAGATTGCAGATCGTGAAATGATCGCGCGGATCGGCCGTGGAGATCAAAGTGCGTTCAGTGCGCTGTATGATCGGCTTAGCGGTCCGCTTTATTCTTTGGCTTTGCGCATGCTGCGGGACTCCGCCGATGCGCAGGAGGCGCTACAGGATGTTTTTCTGCAAATATGGGCCCGCGCTGGAACTTACGATCCTGAACAAAGCAGCGTCTTTAGCTGGACGGTTCTGTTGACGCGAAGCAGGGTGATCGATCGATTGCGAGCGCGCGACCGGCGGTTGCGGCTGGCGGTGGTTTCGACTGACGACAAAGAGAGTCGCGCCGATGCATCCACCATCGAGAGCGCAGCGGATACCGCAGACAGGAATGATGAGGCGGCGCGTGTGAGATTTGTATTGAACAATTTGCCCTCCGAGCAACGAGAGGCGATTGAACTGGCCTTTTTCGAGCATCTCACCCACCAGGAAATCGCCGCGCAACTCGGGCAACCCCTCGGTACGATCAAAGCCCGAATCCGCCGCGGCCTTCTCAAACTACGGCAACGACTTCGCATCTGATTATGATTTCGGAGGAACAACAGGATCAGGCAGCGGTCTACGTGCTCGGCCTGCTCGACTCGGCTGAAGCTGGTGCGTTCGAATCGGCGCTCGCCGCGGACCCTGCATTGCGCGATTTCGTTCGCGAACTGCGCGACGCAGCGGGCGACCTCGCACTGAGCGCGCCAGCGCATACGCCGCCTGCCTCATTGAAGCAACGCGTGATGCGCGAGATTGCGATCAAAGCAAAACCGTCCGCTTCGGTGTCGATCCAACGTACTGCGTTGACCTGGCTACCGTGGGCAATCGCCGCGGGTTTGATCGTCTTTTGCGGCGTGCTCGCGCTCGATCGCTTCCGCCTGCAGCGCGAACTGACTGATGTGCGCGCCACGGATCCGCTAATGCAGACAATCTTTTTCACTCTCAGTCCTTCTCCGCCTGCGCCAGCGGACGCAAAGGTGACGGTCGCGTGGCAACCGAGCCGGCAAAGCGGCGTGATCCGAATTACGAACCTGCCCGCGCCGCAGCCAGGCAGGGATTATCAACTCTGGGCGGTTGATGCCGCGCACAAGGATCCGATTAGTGCAGGCGTTATTCGCGTGGACGAGAACGGTGTGGCGCAACTTCGCTTCAGGCCGGTTGACCGGGCGCAGCAGGTAAAAGCTTTTGCGATCAGCTTGGAGCGCGAGGGTGGCGTCCCCAAGAAAGAAGGACCCATCTTGTTCGCCGGCACTGCCTGAATATTCCTCGAGCGAGGATCAGCCGGATTCGCTCGCTCGAAAACTTGCAGCGCTCAGCTGTCTTTAGCGTTTTGGATGCATCCGCTCGTGATGTTTCAGCGTAACGCTTGTCCAAACAATAATGAAAACGGGCAAACAAGCCGCCAACGAGCGCGCGGAGAAGCACGCCGATAAACTCTTGGTTTCAATTCCGCTGCTTCTGCTCGTCGCCTGTTTGCTGTTTGTTTCCTACTGGTCGAAGCGCGAAATTCAGGCGAGCAAGACCGGCGCGCCAGTCACAGTTTCGCTTGATCCGCTGGCATTGGTCTTAACACCGCAGACAGGTAACAGCCGCACCGACAAGGAAATTTGCCGGCTCCAACAGCAAATCCGCGACGGCAGGAACCCTGAACTCGCGCTCGAACAGCTCGGCTGGGCGTTCGTAGCAAAAGCGCGCGAAAGCTTCGACGCGGGTTTTTACAAGCTCGCCGAGCAATGCGCGCGGTGCATTGAGAAACGCAATCCGCACAGCCACGAGGCGATGCTGTTGCGCGGACACGTCCTGCACAACCTGCATCGCTTCAAAGAGTCTGAAACGCTGGCGCGACAGTTGGTCGAGCAACGAGGGCTTAACTTTGATTACGGTCTTCTCGGCGATGCTTTGATGGAGCAAGGCAAGCTGAACGAGGCGGTCGCGGCTTATCAGCAGATGATGAACTTGAAGCCCGACCTTCACGCCTACGCGCGCGCCGCGCATATGCGCTGGCTCAAAGGCGATCTCGCCGGCGCGATCGAGGTGATGCAGTTGGCCGTGGACGCGGCCAGCCCGCTCGATGCCGAGTCTGCTGCGTGGGTGAATACGCATCTGGCTTCTTACCAGTTTCAAGCCGGCCGATTTGCAGAAGCAGAGCAACGGTGCGCTGTCGCCTTATCGTTCCAGAGCAATTACCCCCCCGCGCTGTTGCTGCGCGGCAAGATGTTGCTTGCCCAAGACAAATTCGAAGCGGCCACCGACGATCTACAAACAGCGGCGAAGTTAAATCGGCTCCCCGAATATCAATGGGCGCTCGCCGACGCCCTGCGTGCGGCGGGCCAGATAAACGAAGCGTCCTCGAGCGAAGCTGAACTCCGACGACTAGGCGCCACGAGCGATCCGCGCACATTAGCGATATTCCTCTCGACTCGGCACGAATCTCCCGAGGTCGCACTTCGACTGGCCAAGGCCGAATTCG
>DASTDG010000116.1:0-10446 GCA_035710475.1 Chthoniobacterales bacterium
CGCGTCCATCAACGCAAGCATTCCGCCGCAGACGCTCGCCATTGAGGTCGAGCCGTTCGATTCCATGATCTCACTCGAGATACGGATGGCGTAGCGAAAATCATGTTCGCTCGGCACGACCGGCTCGAGCGAACGTTCTGCCAATGCGCCGTGGCCAATCTCACGCCGGCTCGCTCCGCCGGTGCGACCGGTTTCGCCCACGCTGAAGGGAGGAAAATTGTAATGCAGAATGAAACGCTTCGATTGTTCGCCGCCTCCGTAGGCGTCGAGCATCTGCGCTTCTTCAATTGGGGCCAGTGTGGCAAGCGCGACCGCCTGGGTTTCGCCGCGCTGGAAAATGGCCGAGCCGTGCGCCCGCGGCAGCACGCTCACTTCACAACTGATCGCGCGCAGGTCGGCGTAGCCGCGGCCGTCCATGCGTTTCTGTTTTTCCAGAATGCTGCGACGCACCGCTTTCTTCTGCACGTGGTCGAAGGCCTGCGCGATCGCGAAAGTGTCGGCCTGCGGATGCTTCTCCAAGATCGACATCTTCACTTCTTCGCGCAGCGCTTCGACGGCTTTGCCCCGCGCGACTTTGCCTTGCGTGTAAAGCGCGTCCTCGATCCGATCGCCGGCGATCTGATAGGCGATGTCGAGCAACTCATGATTGATCTGTAGCAGCGGCATTTCGCGTTTTGGTTTGCCGAACTGCGCTGCCAAATCTTTCTGGATCCGAATCATCTCGCCCGCATGAGCATGCGCGAACTCGAGCGCGTCGATGAAATCTGCTTCCGCGACTTGGTTCGCCGCGCCTTCGATCATTATGA
Source organism: Chthoniobacterales bacterium (assembly GCA_035710475.1). GTDB lineage: Bacteria > Verrucomicrobiota > Verrucomicrobiia > Chthoniobacterales > UBA10450 > AV17. Next base: position 807 of record DASTDG010000116.1, read on the forward strand.
TCTCCTCGTGCGTTCCGACGTAAACCAAATCGAGATCGCTCTGCGCGCGCTCCGAATGCGTCGGATTCGCGACGAATTGGCCGTTCACGCGGCCGACGCGCACAGCGCCGATCGCGCCGGCAAACGGAATGTCGGAAATGCAAAGCGCTGCCGACGCGCCGTTAATCGCGAGAATGTCAGGATCATTTTCGCCATCGGCGCTCAAGAGGAGGCTGATGACTTGCGTGTCGTAAAAGTAACCCGGCGGAAAAAGCGGCCGCAGCGGCCGATCGATCATGCGCGAAGTGAGTGTTTCCTTTTCCGTGGGTCGACCTTCGCGTTTGAAGTAACCGCCCGGAAATTTTCCGGCGGCGGCCGCTTTCTCGCGGTAATCGACAGTGAGCGGGAAGTAATCCTGACCTTCCTTGATTGTTGCGGCTGAGACCGCGCTGGCCAGCACCATCGTGTCGCCGCACGACACGATAACCGCGCCATCGGCGAGCTTGGCGATTTTGCCGGTCTCAATGGAGACCTGAGTGGCCCCGATTTGGGCCGTGACCTTTTGTTGCATATATCCTCCTGGATGTGAGCTCCAGGCCGGGTCACCTTGACTGTAGGTTTTAATCCCGCAGGCGTTCGAGCCTAAAACCTAAATCCAAGATGGCTACGGCGGCCTGGACTCTGTTGTTGTTTGTTTTTCGCTTCGGCGCGAAACAGAAACGTCGCGCGACTCAATCGAGCCGCCCTATTTCCGCAGGTTCAACTTGTCGATCAAGTTTTTGTAACGATCGGCTTTTGTCTTGCTCAAGTAATCGAGCAAGCTGCGGCGTTGCGCGACCATCCGGAGAAGGCCGCGGCGCGAGGAACGGTCCTTCGCGTTTGTCTTCAGGTGCTCGGTCAGGTGCTCGATGCGGCGCGTCAAAAGTGCAACCTGCACATCGGCGCTGCCGGTATCTTTCTCGTGCAACTGGAACTCCTTCAGATCCAACGTTTCCATTTTCTCTGCCATAAACGAAGCCCGTATTGTAGATGAAGACGGCGCTTTGGCAAGCGGTGGCTCTTTAGCCGCGCACCTATGGCGCGTCGGGGTCCCGCGACTCATGGACGGCCCTCGGGGCCGTGGCTACACTGCATTACGCGGGATTCAGTCTGGCCCAAATAAACAGAAGAATGACTGCGCCAATGATCGAAAGAATAAAGCCGGCCGGGTGAAAGCCGGATCCCGGCGCAGGTGGCGAAAAGATCCGGGCGATCAGTCCGCCGATGATGGAGCCACCGATGCCAAGCAGCGTGGTTGCGATAAAGCCCAGATGTTGTACGCCGGGCATGATGGCGCGGGCGATTAAACCGACAATGAAACCGACAATGATTGACCAGATGATGTGTAACATAGTGTGTTTCCGTAGTTAGGCGCGCAGGCTATCACTGACACGCGCGCAAAAGCCAATACTTTCCGCCGCGCGCAAGATCGACATCATGTAGCCACGGCGCTACGCGCCGTTCGAGTTTTCGTTCGCTCCATCATCCGACCGGCCTCACGCCGGTGGCTACAGCTCCTTCCGTGCTTCTTCGTCGAGCGCGAGGTATTCGTCCCGCGGTGGACTGAACGTATCCAAGACCCGCGTTTGCTCGATCGTCTCCACGCCATGCGGAACATTGCTCGCCAGATAAAATGAATCGCCCGCTCTCAATTCGTGCGGTGTTCCGTCAACCACCAACTTCATCCGGCCACTCAGCAGATGCACGATCTGCTCCTGCGGATGTTGGTGCGCGGGCATGACGCTGCCAGCTTCCAGCTCGGCTATCATCTGATACATCGTTTTACCATGCGCAACCGTCTGACGCCTGATGCCAGGACAAATCTCGATCCAAGGATTTTCATTTTTCATACGATTGGAATCTACTGTAGCGGCAGCTGTCCTCAGTCGCACATTCTGCAATTCCTGAGGAGAGTGAGGACACGCCCCTATATGTGCCGGACTCGCGTCGAGCGCGAAATTCTGTAGTCGCGGCGCTCCGTCGTCATGCAACGCCAGTCCGGCTCGGACCGCCTCGCTACGCTGGAGGCAATGGTCCGACCAGATTATGAGTGCCGATAGAAGACTATCCCGCACAGCACGCGCAGGCCGAACACGACCGCGCAGACAAGCGTGCGGAGCTGATCCGGCCACGTGAGGCTCCGGTGCCGAAGAACAACCAGGACCGAGCCGACAAACAATAGATATGTAGTGATCTGCGCCGGCCAAACCCAATTGCCAGTCTTTTCTCTTGGCAGCAGCCTACGCGTATCTGCTGTCCGAGACGCGGCGTCAGTTGGATGCTGGAAGAACCTTTCAAAAAGCGGTGACATCGGGAGTCCTGCGATGGCTGCGGCGATCACGGCAGCGACGATGATCGCAAACACCCTAAGGGCAGACATGCGCATTTCACGGTCAATCACGTGACATGTAACCGGCGAAGCTCGCGTCTCAGAAGTTCCTTGTCGCATTAGGAGCGCGGATTTCTATAGCCGTATTTTGTATCCAAATAACGAGCGTCCTCTCACAAACGCATCAGCGTAAAGTCGGTGTCGAGCGCGCTTTTGTCGCCTTTCATGTCGACTTTGTTTCGCGTTTGCCTTCGTACCAAAGGTCAAGCCGGTCACGTGACAACGCCGCGCGTTTACCGTGAAGGAGGATGCCGAATGAGCGGACGAGAATCTGGCGCGCGGAATACATGCGCAGTTTGCGCCCGGAAGTGATGACCGGCGTGCGCAGGATCTTGAACCGGCCGAGCTTTCGCAGCGCCAGACTGAAATAAACTTCTTCGCCGATGTAGAAGTCTTCGTTGAAGCCGCCGATCTTGTCGAAGTTTTCGCGCGTCGTGAAAAGGAACGCACCCGCGCCCAAATTGTTCGCGAAGTAAACGGCGCAAAATGTTTTCATCAATAGCCGGCCCCAGAGCGGAATTGTGCCGTCGGTCACAACCCGCGCGCTGCCGCCGGCATAAGCGCCATTCACCGCCTCAATCGCGCCAGTCACGTGCTCGCGCCTGATTCGTGTATCGGCATCGACAAAGAACAGAATGTCACCGCGCGCGGCGCGCGCACCCGCGTTACGGGCAGCAGCAATCTGGCGGCGATCGATCGCGACCACTTCCGCGCCAGCCTTTCGCGCAATCTCTGCCGTCGCGTCGGTCGACGCGTCGTCCACGACGATGATTTCGTAGTTGTTCGCCACGGCGAATCCGCCCCTTAGCGGATCGATGTTGTGCGCGGCTGCGCGGATCGATTCAATCGTAGCCGGCAGCTCGATCTCTTCGTTGTACGCCGGAACTATGAAGGACAGCACAAAGTAGCTGTAGAAGCGCGTGGCAACGTGCGCAAGATGTCAGCTTCACCAGCGCCGATCAGCGAGAGACAGGTGAACGCGCCGTTTCTGTTCGCGTTGAAAACGCAGTGCGCGCTGTATTCAGGTAATCAAGTGTGTCCCGCTTTTCCTGCTCGCTGTTATAGTCGCTGCGTGCGCTAGCGTTAGCGATGACTCGATCAACCCAGGCGACAAAATAGGTCGCGTCCTCTGGCGAGCGGGGTGGCTGTCGATTAACCGTGACGTAGATGGGGCTGGTGCTGGCGTAAGGGTAGATGTCTTGAATCTTCGGGTCGGCTTGATCGTTCCAGGCGCGCAACACCAGCCAACCGCTGCCGGGAATTTCCACATTGGCACTCACATCGGTCTGCGTGCGCGCGCCCTCGAGACGAGGAGTGGCGACCACCTTTCCGTTGAAGACCAACTCGAAGTGATCGATCGGCACAATGGAACGGAGAGCTGCGTGGTAGGGCACTGTTGTCGGCTTATCAAGCGTGATCTCATCACCCGGATGCCTGCTATTTATCTCCAGGCCTAGCAACGGGCCATTCGTGGCGAAGGTCCGCCCCTGCTTCAGGCCCGAGTGCAGTTTCTCCGGCGTGGGCTCGCCGGAAATGGCGATGAATACCCGATTCACGCCCACCGGGCCGCGCAGTGAAGCGTAGTTCGCCATCGCGTCGGTACCTGCGCCGGCTGGCACGCGAAAACCAAGATTGAGCAACCGATACCAGATGTCCGCGGTAGCGCGGTGGTCGGAGAAACCCACCACTTCGTAGTAGTCAGCGCCGCCGAGCGCGATCTCAACCGGAAAAGTATTGGTGAGGTGGAGGTCCTTCTCCGGGTTGACCGGCTCATCAAACGGATGCGCGCAGCCGACCAAGCCATGTTGCGCGTGTGTCAGCCGGGCGACGACGCCATTGTGTGGATAGGGGCTGCTGAAGGCACTTTCACGATACGCCGAAAAATCGGGCGTCAGGAAATGATCATCCAGATCCAGCAGGTCGAGATGACCCCAGTAGCTACTGTGAAACTCCTGCCCTTGCATCAGCAGTACGCCCTCTTTACGCAGCGGGCGGGGAGTGAACTGCGCGATATCGGGGACGCGCTCTTCCTTATTGACGATCAGGTTGTAGACGGCATCGAGGTGTTCGGCACGTGCTTGCTCGATCAAATGGTCCGGATCGTTGCGATAGTGCCCACCGTAGTTCATGTGCACGTGCAGATCGGCACTGGCGAAGTGGCCGTATTGAGTTGGCAAACGCAATGGCTCGAGCCTGATCGTCGTGTTATTTTCTCCTGTCCTGATAGTGACGTTCTGCTCTGCAATCCGGTAATCCATCCCATGAAACACCTGCAGCCGCGCGTCACCGGTCGATAGCGTGAGCGTGCATTCGCCAGGACAATGGAAATAGTGGTTCTCGAATGGCTGAACATCGCGATCAAAGCCATCGTCGGCATGCATCCAGGCATTGTCCGGCGCATAGGCACGTCCGTCGGCAGCAATCACGCTGACTCGCGCCGGCACGCTGTTCCCATGCTCGTCGCGCACAGTCAGCTGCAATCGCCCGACCTCATGTAGGTACTGTCGGTGGTTGGCGTTGACGCGGGTTCGAGCGCCGCCAACTATCTCCTGAACCCAGAGCGAGGTATTGCCCTCTTCATTGCTAATATAGCCGACGCGGCTGCCATCGGGCGAAAATCGAGCCTGGGTACGATCAAACTCGCCGAACGTCAGCGGCAAAGGCGCCGCACCTTCCACAGTCGTTAACCAGAGCTGCTGCCATTGACGACCGTGATAACTGCTGAACAAAACTCGCCGGCCATCAGGTGCGACCTGTGGCTGTGCGCGCCAAGTGGTCTCTTGACTGAGGATCTTTTTCGCATCCTCGGGCGCGTTGACTGCCACTGACCAGATATCGCCCGTGCCGTAGGCGACTTCCCTGTTCGACACCAACAGCAGACGCTGCCCATCGGGCGTCCAGCAAGGATTAATAGAGTGATCAGTGGGCGCGTAGTAGTAGCGATAGACCGTGCTGATGTGCTCAGGTAACAAACGCCTTGAGCCGATCAAACGATCGCCGTCCAACTCTGCGACATAGAGGTTGAAGTGACCGGTCCCAGCAGTGGAAACGAAGGCGATGTGACGGTCATCCGGTGAATAGCGGGGCTCAACATTGACATCGCCATGCGATGTTAGGGCAACCTCCTTGCCAGTGTGCAGATCAAGCTGCCACAGCTCGAGCGCGTCGTTCAGGTAACGGGTGAAGATAATGTGGCGACCGTCATGCGACCAGTCTGGCTGATAGTCGTAACCGGCTGAATGGGTGAGTTCATGCGCCTGATCGCTCCCGATGGTCTGACGCCACAGCGACCCAGCCATGCTATAAACCAACTCCTTGCCATCAGGCGAAAATGTCAGTGCTGACGGACCGGTTGTTAGCTGCGGCAGATACATTTCACGGTAGTAATAACTGTGCGGTAAATGGATTTGCGACAGTACCGGCTTACGTTCGGCCGGGAGTGATGAAGCAGAAAGTAACAAGAGGCCGGCCAGCAGGATGCTGCCTAGAGGCCTGATCCTCCCCATTATTGAGACAGCGCTTCGAGGAGGGCGGCGTCGAGCAAAGTGATCGCCTCATCGACCTGTGCTACTGACACGGTCAGTGGCGGCATGAAGCGCACTGTGCTCTGTCCGCAGGAGAGCAAGAGCAGGCCCCGATGAAATGCGCGTTTGATCACGGCATCACACGACCCTTTGCACGGTGCGCGGCTGGCTCGATCGCTGACCAGCTCCATGCCGAGCATCAGTCCTTTGCCACGGACCTCGCCGATGACCGGGTGCCGCGACTGCAATTCGTGCAGGCGTGTCATGAAATGGACGCCGACTTTCTCGGCATTGTGCACGTACTCGCGTTCGATCAGGTCGAGTGTCACCAGCGCCGCCGCGCAACATAGCGGATTGCCGCCGTAAGTGTTGGCATGGGCGCCAGGCTTCCACTGTTGCATGATGTTTTTTTTAGCCACGACCAGGCCGATCGGCAGGCCGGAGCCCAGGCCTTTGGCCAACGTCATGATGTCCGGCTGCACATTCCAGTGCTGACAGGCGAACATCTTGCCGCTGCGGCCCACGCCGGACTGCACTTCATCGAGAATCAACAGAATGCCGTGGCGATCGCACAGCTGGCGCAAGCCGCCCAGAAACCCATCGGGCGGCACGACGTAGCCGCTCTCGCATTGAATCGGTTCAACCAGGATGGCGGCGACTTCACTGGCCGGCACATTGCTGACGAATAAGACGTTCTCAATGTAATTAAGTACGGCCTGACCTTGATCGTCGCCCGCGAACAGCGGCCGGTAAGGATTCGGGAACGGCACGTGGGTGACACCCGGCATGGTCGCGAAGCCTTGCTGCTGCGTGCACTTGCTCGCAGTGAAAGCCAGCGAACCCATCGTGCGTCCGTGGAAACCACCGAGAAAGCCGATGAAGCGCGAGCGTCCACTGACATAACGCGCCAGTTTTAGTGCGCCTTCCACCGCTTCGGTGCCGGACTGACAGAAGAAACTGAGCACTGGCTCCCCCATGGGCGACAGCGCATTGATTTTTTCGCCGAGTGCGACTTGCCTTTCATGCACAAAGTCAGACGAAATGTGCAGGAACTGATCTGCACAATCCTTGATCGCCCGAACTACCTGCGGGTGTGAATGGCCGGTGCTGCAGACAGCAATGCCAGCAGCAAAATCCAGGAAGCGATTGCCGTCTACGTCCCAAACTTCAACGCCGCGGCCGTGTGACATTACGAACGGGTACTCGCGACAATAAGAGGGCGAGACCACTTCGGCGTCGCGCGCAAGAAGCGCACGCGCCTTCGGGCCGGGCAGTTCGGTTCGCAAGGCTCGGCGGTCAGAATTGCGCATAGTCAAACCTGGGTTTGCAACAAGCGATGCATTTCCCGTTGAGCAAGTACGCTACCAGCGTGTGCGACTTGCGTTCGCTTTTGCAGATCACGGAGAACGCACAGTTCGCCCAAAGTTGGCGGTGGAACGACCTCTACTGTGTCAGCAACTGCCAGAGGCCAACCCGTCGCGGCGCAGATTCTGCCAACACTGATGCCGTCGTAGCTGGCAACAAGTGTGAGCTCCTCCGAGCCAGAAGCCGGCTTCAGTATGCCGAGATCGGTGATTACTACCTGCGGCCCGGCACCGGAAATCTCACGCCGGGCTCGTTCCCCACGTCCGGTTAGGAAGCCTGCGCTGGTGCAAAAATCTAGGTTCGCGACAAAGCTGCGCGGCGACTGCTTCAGCACGATGAAAATCTGCTTGGCATGCTGCGCAATTTCGGGCGCGCCACCGGCACCTGGCAGCCGCGTCTTCGGTCTACGATAATCGCCGATGACCGTCGTGTTAAGGTTGCCAAAGCGATCAATCTGCGCCGCGCTGAGAAAGCCCAGGTCCATGCGACCTGCCTGCAGCCAATAGGAAAAAATTTCCGGCAATGACACCACTGCGGCCGCAGTTTCAGCAAGCTCGCCATCGCCGATCGATAGAGGCAGTACTTTGGGCTCGGTGCCAATGCTGCCAGATTCGTAAACTAGCACGATGTCCGGAGCATGAGTTAGGCGCGCAAGATTCGCTGCCGCGGAAGGTATCCCGATGCCCACAAAGCACACACAGCCTGGCGGGATAAGACGCGCCGCCGCGATCGTCATCATCTCATCGGGAGTGTATGAACTACCTGACGTTGAATGCGCGCTCATGCAGCCTCCGCCAAGCTGTCCAGAAATTCCGCGTGGTCCCGACTACGAACCACGTGTCGCGTGATCCAGTTTGTGAACGTGTCGCGGTCCCGGGCGATCTCGTCCCATCGCCTGTAGAAAGCGTTATCCCGTGCGTAGTAACCGTGCGCGTAAGATGGATAAGCACCCATCGGGACCACCGCGATTGCCGTGACTACCCAATGCGGCAAAACGATTGCATTCATCGGCGCAGACAGAGACTCGACCACTTCTTCAACCGTCACGATGAGCGTGCGCGCCGCCAAGGCCGCTTCTTTCTGCGCACCGACGATGCCGCGGATGAGAACGTTGCCCTGACGATCAGCGGCTTGGGCGTGAAGTACCGTGACATCTGGATTGATCGCCCGAACAGCGGCAACCGCCGCGTCTGTGTACGGACAATGTACTTCTCGAATTTGACCGTTAACCTGTGACAGATCAGTTCCGACGTAGCCCCGCAACATTCCGAATGGCAACCGAGCAGCGCCGGCGGTGTAAGCCGCCGCCATCCCTGCATGTGAATGTTCATTGATCTTCAGTGGCTGCGGCCAGTCATTCTCGACCGCATCGCGAAGCCGGTGCAGTGAGCCAACGCCGGGATTGCCACCCCAGGAAAACGTCAGTTCACGGGCGCAGCCGGCGCCGATCAGTTGATCATAGATCAGGTCCGGAGTCATTCGGATCAGATGCAGCTCGCGTTTTTTCTGACGCAGGATCTCGTGTCCGGCGGCGAATGGAATCAGGTGAGTGAAACCTTCCAGTGCGACACTCTGCCCGTCGTCGACGTATTCATCGATGACTTCTTGTAACGTGCCGAGCTGCATTGCCTACTCTACTTTGGTTTGCGATTGTTCTCGTTGGTATTGCGCAAGGTAGTAGAACGAGGCGATGCCCTTCCCCGAGGAGCCGGATCCCTTCCACCCGCCGAAGGGCTGATATCCTGGCCAGGCACCGGTCGTGGCACCCTGCGGACGATTAACATAAGTGACGCCTGCTTCTATGTTGTCGAAGAAGTAGGTGGCATCGTCGTCGTTCCCGTAACAGCCGGCCGTTAGGCCGTAGGGCGTATCATTGGCCAGGCGGATCGCTTCCTCGCGATCACGCACCCGACAGAGCATTGCGATAGGCACGAACATTTCCTCCGCAAAGAGTGGATGGTTAGCCGGCGCTTCCGCTAACGTGGGCGCGACAAAATAGCCGTGTGCCAGTTCACGCTCCGTTAGACGTCGACCGCCACAGAGGATGCGAGCGCCATTTTCGGCGAGTTGTTTACTGTAGCGCTCGTACTTATGCAGCGCATTTGCGGTAGTTACCGGCCCAAGCCAGTTTTCCTGTCGCGTGGGATCGCCTATGGTGATACCAGCAATTTTTTCTGTGAGCTTGTCGATTAACGGGTCGGCGATTTTTTCGTCAACGTAGATCCGTGACAGCGCGGAACACTTTTGCCCGCTCAAGCCATACGCCGAACGCACGATGCCGGCGGCAGCACGGTCCAAATCAGCATTGACAGTCACAATGCAGGCGTTTTTGCCGCCCATCTCG
>DASTDG010000117.1:0-16202 GCA_035710475.1 Chthoniobacterales bacterium
GCCAGAAATTTTTGCGCTGCAAGACAAGATCGACAATCGCGCGGCGCTTTGAATAAATTTTGATGCCACACGCCTGCGCAATGACGACAAACGCAACTTACCTGATGCAGGTCCTAGCGTCGGCTTTTCTGGCCATCCTTTTTCTGCAATCCGGCATCGACAAAGTTGTCGACCGCCGCGGGAACCTCGAGTGGTTGCGAGCGCATTTTGCCAAAACTCCGCTTGCCGGATTTGTGCCATTACTGTTTGCCGCACTGACGGTGCTCGAAATCGCCGCTGGAGCGCTAAGCGCGATCGGCTGCCTGCTCCTGCTTTTGGCGCGCAATTCAACGATCGCGTTTTACGGCGCGCTTGTCTCCGCATTGTCGATCTTAGCGCTGTTCTTCGGCCAGCGAATAGCCAGGGACTACGCTGGCGCGGCGATCCTCGTCCCGTATTTTCTTCTCGCGCTTGCTGCGATCTACCTTTTGGCGCGTTGAAACAGTTTTCGACTTGCCAGTAACTTTAAGGTTGTCACTATGCTTTTGGCGCCGCAATACTGACAGAGAACAACAAGCGACTCATATGTTCGGTCGAGTCATCGCGTTCCTTTACGGGCTGATTTGCTACATCATCTTCCTCATTGCGTTTTTGTATGCCATCGGATTCGTTGGCAACGTTGTCGTTCCGAAAAATATTGATTCGGGGCGAGGCGGCCCGCTCGGGCCGGCACTCATCATTGACACGGTGTTGCTGAGCTTGTTCGCTCTTCAGCACAGCATCATGGCGCGCCAATGGTTCAAACGCGCGTGGACGAAAATCGTGCCGGAGCCGGTTGAACGGAGCACCTATGTCTTATTGGCCAGCCTCATTCTCTTGCTGCTCTTTTGGCAGTGGCGGCCGATGAAAGCGATTGTCTGGGACGTCCATGGTCCGAATGGCCGCGCCGTGTTGCACGGTTTGTATTGGCTCGGGTGGGGCCTGGTTTTTGCATCCACTTATCTCATCGACCACTTCGGCCTTTTCGGGATGAAGCAAGTTTACAACTATTTGCTTGGCAAGCGCGATGAACCGCCCCCCTTCAAGACCCCGACGCTGTACAAAATCGTGCGGCATCCACTTTATTTGGGATTCATCATTGCGTTTTGGAGCACGCCGCGCATGACGGCGGGACATTTGTTCTTCGCCCTAATGACTACTGCTTACATCCTCGTCGCCATCCAGTTCGAGGAACGCGATCTGATTCGTTTCTACGGCGATAGCTACCGAAAGTATCGCGGGCAGGTGTCGATGTTGTTCCCGCTGCGCCTCCGCAAACGGCCCTAAGCTCGCGACTTGCCAGGCCCAGCACTAAGACGGCCGCGAAGGACGAGGCGAACGGCCACCGCCTAACGAGTCGTCGAATTCAGTCGAGATACTTAATCCCCGAGCCCGTGTTGAAGATCATCACCCGCTCGCCCGTGTCGATCTTGGCGGATGCACAAAGCTTCTTCAACGCGGCAAAGCATGCCGCGGCTTCGGGAGCGACGAACAGCCCTTCTTTGGCGCCGACCTCCCGGACCGTGCGGATGATTTCCTGGTCATCGATTGCAACGACACCGCCGTTCGATGCGCGGAGAATCTGCAGAATGAGGAAATCGCCGATCGCTTTGGGCACGCGCAGACCGGAGGCGATCGTTTGCGCATTGGGAAACTCGGCTGCGAATTTCTCGCCGGCTTCAAATGCGCGGACGATCGGCGCGCAGCCGCTCGCCTGCACCGAAAACATGCGCGGCCGGCGATTGTCGATCCAACCGAGCGCTTCCATTTCATCGAACGCTTTCCACATTCCGATGAGACCGGTGCCGCCGCCGGTTGGATAAAGAATCACATCCGATAACTTCCAGTTGAGTTGCTCGGCCAGCTCGTAGCCGAGCGTTTTCTTGCCTTCGATCCGATACGGCTCCTTCAGCGTCGACAGGTCAAACCAGCCTTCCTTCTCTTTGCGCCGCGCGATCTCCGCGCCGCAATCGGTGATCAGCCCATCGACAAGATCGACATGGGCGCCGAGCTCACGGCACTCGACGATGTTCGCGCGCGGCGTGTCGCGCGGCATAAAAATGTGCGCTTCGAGTCCAGCAGCCGCAGCATAAGCGGCCAGTGCACCGCCGGCATTTCCGGCGCTTGGCACGGCGAGTTTAGTCGCGCCGAGATATTTTGCCATCGAAACCGCGACGGACATGCCGCGCGCTTTAAAACTTTGCGTCGGATTGAGCGACTCGTCTTTGATCCAAAGATCGACAGCTTGCGCGAAACGTTTCGCGCGCAGCAGCGGGGTGCCGCCTTCGCCTAACGACACCGGCTCCGCCTCGTCCGGCAGCGGTAGTAGTTCCCGGTAACGCCACAACGTTTTCTCGCGCGTCGCCAATTTGTCGCGGCGAAGGGCGCAACCGGCGGCCTTAAGATCGACAACTGCAAACAGTGGTTTGCCGCAGGCGGTGCAAAGATTTTGCAGACGCGTCCAATCGTGCCGCAGGCCGCACGCTGTGCACTCGAGGTAACTCAGAAACACTCCGCAATTGAACCTCTGCGCGCGAAATTGGAAAGGTGGATCGCGCCTTCCGCCGCGCGATGCTAAAAAGATGCGGCTTATCCGCCTAATTGACATCGAGCGCGGAGCGCTCGATCCACCTCGCTCCCTATGCTAATCACGACAGAGTGAAGGAACAAACGCGACCGTGGTACCGACCGTCGCTCACAATACAAATTTTCATCGGCCTCGTCATCGGCGGGTTCATCGGCTGGCTGCGGCCTGACTGGGGCAACGCCGTTTATTTTCTGCGCGATATCTTTATTAACCTGATCAAATCGATCATCGCGCCGCTCGTTTTCTCGACCATCGTGGTGGGCATCGCCGGCGCAGGCGCGTTGAAGAAGGTCGGGCGCATGGGCCTGAAGGCGCTTGTCTACTTCGAGATCGTCACGACGGCGGCGCTCTTCATCGGTTTAGCGGTAGTGAATTTCGCCAAACCCGGAGCGGGCGTGACCCTTGCGGCCAGCAACACCGATGTAATTAAGACCATCGGCCAGGCGCACCCGAAGACATTCGTCGAAACAATGGTGCATGCATTCCCATCGAGCATCGTCGACGCGATGGTGCGCGGCGATGTGTTGCAAATCGTCGCCTTCTCGGTGCTGTTCGCGCTCGCTATTTCGGCCGTCGGCGAAACCGCCAAACCGATTGTGCGCGCGATGGAGAGTCTGTCGCAGGTGATGTTCAAGTTCACCAATTACGTGATGCTCTTCGCGCCCGTCGGCGTCGGGGCCGCGATGGCGCACACGATCGGCACGCAAGGACCAAGCGTGCTCGTCAATCTCGGTAAGCTGATCCTCTCGCTCTACGTCGCACTTGCCATTTTTGTTGTGCTGGTATTCGGACTCGTGATTTGGATAACGCGAGTTCCTTTGCGGCAATTCGTGCGCGCGGTGCGCGAGCCGGCGGTGCTCGCATTTGCCACGACGAGCAGCGAATCGGCGTTACCAAAAGCGATGCAGGCGATGGAACGCTTCGGGGTGCCGCGACACATCGTCGGCTTCGTCATGCCAACCGGCTACTCGTTCAACCTCGATGGCTCGACGCTCTATCTTGCCGTGGCTTCGGTCTTCGTCGCGCAGGCGGCCGAGACGACCATGGGCTGGCACATGTCGTTAGCCCAGCAGGTCACGATGATGCTGAGCTTAATGCTAACATCAAAAGGCGTAGCTGGGGTGCCGCGCGCTTCGCTCGTGATTCTGCTTGGCACCTTAAATTCGTTTGTGCCGGCAGGACTAGGGCCAATCGGCGTTGCGATCATTTTTGGCGTGGACGAGTTAATGGACATGGCGCGCACTTGCGTAAACGTGATTGGCAACTGCCTGGCGACCGTGGTCGTCGCGCGCTGGGAACGCGACTTGGACGATAACCGTGCACGCATGTTCGGTACGACGAAGGAAGCGGAGCTCGATTTGAAATCTGGTGACGTCGCCTTCGCGGACGCGGCAGCACACGGCGATTAAGATCCACATTAGGCAATCGTGCGGACGTTCTTTCTCTTTGCGCCGGGTGCGGGCGCGGCATCATCTCATCCGTGGATGCGTCGCTGGAAAGAGCAGCTGAGCACGCAGGGAGAAGTTAAGACGTTCGATTACGACTACATGCGCGAGGGGCGGAAACGCCCCGATCCTCTCCCGCGACTGATTGAAAGACATCGTCAAGCTCTAGCCGAGGCGCGGGCGAAAACGTCCGCGCCAATCGTTCTCATCGGGAAGAGCATGGGCGCGCGAGTCGGGTGTCATCTCGCGCTGCAGGAATCGGTAAGTGGAATCATCTGCCTCGGTTACCCGCTTTGCGGCAGCGGCGATCAATCAAAGCTGCGCGACAAGGTTTTGCTCGATCTGCGAACGCCGATTCTGTTTGTCCAGGGCACACGCGACCCGCTTTGTCCGCTCGATTTGCTCGATGCGGTTCGCGCAAACATGAGCGTGCCAAATTTCCTTCACGTCGTTGAAGGCGGCGATCATTCGCTACTCGTCAGAAAAAAAGATCTCGCAACCGAAACGCAAGAGGATGTCGATCAAAGAATCCTTGAAGCAATAAGCCACTTTGCTTCGGCATCGAACAGTTCGTAATGATCTGCGAAAATCGAATTGAACCCCGTTTTGGGACGGATGCACACTGAACGCAACGGGAGGTCGAAGTGTTATGGAAACTCCGTTGAGTCCCCTCGAATTCGCGCGTCGCACTCGTACGCTCTACTCGGAGCGAGACGCCGTGGTGGATGGCGATTTGCACCTGAATTATGAGAAATTTTTCAACCGATGTGATCGCTGGTCAGCGGCATTGCAGACACTGGGCGTGAAAAAAGGTGACCGCGTCGCTTACATCGCACCCAACACTCACGCGCAATTGGAATCGTTTTACGCCATCCCGCAGATCGGTGCAGTGCTCGTACCGATCAACTATCGGCTAACGGCAGACGATTTCGTTTATCTGATTACTCACAGCGGCGCGCGGATGGTGTGCGCAGACGCGGGTTATCTGGACGCGGTCGACAGTATTCGATCACAAATCCCTGATGTTTTGTCCTTTGTCGCGTTGGAAGGTGAGAAGGACGGCTGGTTGAATTATGAGGCGCTCGTGGCCGAAGCGCCGCGGAACTTCCGGCGACCGACGATCAAGGAAACCGATCTGCTCACGATCAATTATACCAGCGGCACTACTTCAAGGCCGAAGGGAGTGATGATCACGCATCGAAACGCTTACATCAATGTGATAGGGACGCTGCTTCATCATCCGATAACGGTGGCGGATCGTTATCTCTGGACTTTGCCGATGTTTCACGCCAACGGCTGGACCTTCGTCTGGACGGTAACGGCAGCGGGCGCGGCGCATATTTGTTTACGAAAAGTCGAAGCCGCCGCTGTGTTCGGGAAAATTAAACAAGAGTCCGTCACCATGCTTTGCGCGGCGCCGACCGTGCTTATCAGCATTGCTCATGCGCCGGAGAAACTCAGACGTGAAGCGCCCGCCGGCCTTCGCATCGTCACGGCCGGTGCGCCGCCAGCGGCGGCCACCATTGAGCGTATCGAGGGAGACCTCGGCTGGACGATTACTCAAGCCTATGGCCTGACTGAGACCTCCCCCTTTATCACGATTTGCGAATCGCGACCTGAACACGAGCGGCTTTCGTGTGCAGAGCGGTCCGTAATCAAGGCGTATCAGGGTGTCGAGCTACTTACGTCAGGAGAACTTCGTGTGGTCAACGAAGAAGGAAAGGACGTTCCGCGCGATGGTGAAACGATCGGCGAAATTGTTGTCCGCGGGAATGCGGTTATGAAAGGCTATTACAATGATCCCGAGGCCACGACTGAAGTAATACGCGACGGTTGGTTTCATACCGGAGATGCCGCCGTCCTCCATCCCAACGGCTACGCTGAGATTCGAGATCGCCTAAAAGATGTGATCATCAGCGGCGGCGAAAATATCTCATCCGTAGAAGTGGAAGGCGTATTGCTGCGACACCCGGCCGTCCAAGAGGTCGCAATTGTCGGGCTTCCACACGAGCGCTGGGGAGAAGCGCCGCATGCGTTTGTGGTGTTGAAAGCAGGAGCTAGCGCCACTGAAAGTGAACTGCGCGATTTTGCACGCAACCATCTCGCGCATTTCAAGGCTCCACATACCATCCGATTTCTCCCGGAACTTCCGAAAACGGCGACTGGCAAAGTTCAAAAGTATATACTCCGCGGCAGACCGGCGATTTCCAAACAGTAATGGTGCTGTGGGAACGCCCTCTAGTCTGTTGGGAGACAACAGTACGCGGCGCGCCAGCTGTGTACAATCAGCGATTTTCATTTCGCAAGATCGACAATCGCCGGTCGATCAACTCAACGGCAGCCAGTTTCCCGGTTGCGCCGACGCTTTCGTGCCGTTGAGGGAGAGATAGGTGTATTCCTGGAGCAGGCGCTCGTAATCGGAGAGAAGTTTCATCGCGTCATTCGGTTTCAGGCGGTCGCCCTTGATCGCGGCGTCGACCTGGGTTTTGAGCAAGCGCAGCAGCTCGACTTTGTCCCACTGCGTCATGGCCAGGACTTCGCCAATTGTGCTCCCTTCGATGACTTCCTCGATGTACCAGCCGGATTCTTCATCGGGATCGAGAAAGACGTGCACCTCGGTGACGCGGCCGAACAAGTTGTGCAGGTCGCCCATGATGTCCTGATAAGCGCCGACCATAAACACTCCGAGGTAGTACATTTCGCCGGGCGTAATCCGATGCAGCGGAAGCGTGTCGCGCACGTCCTGTAGATCGGTAAATCTGGAGACTTTACCGTCGGAATCGCAGGTGATGTCGACGATCATACCGTTGCGGTCCGGCTGAGTCGTTAGGCGATGGATCGGCATGATCGGAAACAGTTGGCCGAGCGCCCAATGATCGAGCAGCGATTGAAAGACGGAGAAGTTGCAAATGTATTGGTCGCCTAACGAAGTCTCGAGCTGTTTGATTTCATCGGGCACATAGCGCAGGCCGCGGTGCATGTTAACGATCTGTTGCGCGAGTTGCCAGTAGACGGTTTCGACCTTTGCCTTCGATTCGAGGTCGAGCAAGCCGAGCTCGAACATCTGCCGCGCTTCCTCCTTGATCTGCTGGATATCGTGCAAGCTCTCCATGCGATTGCCACGTTTGAGCCGCTGTTTCACGTCGAGAATGTCCCGCACAAGCCTGTGATCTTTGTCGGTGGCATCCACTTTCAATTTCGGCGCGGTTTTCTCGATCGAACTGAATGCTTCCATCACCAGCACGGAATGGTGCGCCACGATCGCGCGGCCGCCTTCGCTCACAATCACCGGGTGCGCGACACTTTCGGAGTCGCACACATCCGCGATGTTCCAGACGACGTCATTCGCGTATTCCTGAAGCGAGTAGTTAGCCGAGCTATCGAAATCGCTGCGCGACCCGTCATAATCGACACCCAGCCCGCCGCCAACGTCGAGATAACCGAGCTCGTGGCCAAGTTTGCAGAGCTTGGCGTAGTAGCGCGCGGCTTCGCGCACGGCGCGCTTGATCGTGGAAATGTCGGGCACCTGCGAGCCGACATGGAAATGGACGAGCTTCAAACAGTGCGCGAAGCCCGCTTCCTTCAACATGTGACTGGCCGCGACCAGATTGGTCGTATCCAGCCCGAACTTCGCGTTCTCACCACCGCTCGGTGACCATTTACCCGAGCCTTTGCTGTGCAGCCGCAGGCGAATACCGATGTGCGGATCAACGCCGACTTCCTTCGCCGCGCGAATTGTTTGCTCCAGCTCCTCGAGTTTTTCAACAACGATGACGACCGGTTTGCCGAGCTTGCGCCCGAGGAGCGCGATCCGAACAAATGCGGGATCCTTATAGCCATTGCAAATGACGAGACTCTCCGGGTCCTGATGCATGGCGAGCGCCGCCACCAATTCCGGTTTGCTGCCGGCCTCCAGACCGAAATGAAACTGCCGGCCGGCATCGATGATTTCCTCGATCACTTCCCGCAGCTGATTGACTTTGATCGGGAAAACGCCGCGATACTCGTTGTGATAACCGAATTCGGTGATCGCGTTTTGAAAGGCGCGGTTGATCGATTCGACCCGGTGTCGGAGCAAGTCCTGAAAGCGGATGACAAGAGGAAAGCCGAGGCCGCGCGACCGCGCTTCGTTCACCACTTCTAAAATGTCGATCGAGCCGCCGTTTTTCTGGAGCGGACGCGCGATGACGTTGCCGTTCGCGTTGATCGTGAAATAGTCCGCACCCCAGCGGTCGACGTTGTAAGTGGCGATGGCTGACTCGACGTCCCACTCAGTCTTCATTGTCGATCTTGTGCCCGGCGGTGAAGCGCGAACCGCATAATGATTCAGTGCGCCGAACATGCAAGGCTTGTGCCAAAAAATTCGCGCGCAGTTATTCACAGGCGGGCGGTCCGCTTGTTTTTCGGCGTCGCGCAGATAACGTTGCGGCCGGGATGAATAAAACGGTGATCGAGGTGCAAGTGCGCGCCGTCCTGCCAACGAGTGGCGGATGCGCCGTTTTTCTGGGTAACAACGACAAAGTCTTCATTATCTATGTCGATCAAACGGTGGGCAGCGCGATCACCATGTTCATGCGCGAGATCAGCAAGGAGCGCCCGCTTACGCACGATCTGCTCGGCCACCTGATGACAGCGCTCGGCGCAAAAGTGGAACGTGTGATCATCAACGACCTGAAAAACGCAACCTACTACGCGCGGATGATCATCGCCGCCCAAAACGAATTGCAGCAGCGCAAAATCATCGAGCTCGATGGCCGCCCGAGCGATTGCATCGCCATGGCGACGCAGCAAAAAGCGCCGATCTACGTCAGCCAGGAAGTCTGGGACGAAGTCGACGACATGAGCGACGTGCTGCGCAAGATGGAAGAGGAAGGCCTCAAGCCTGATCCCGAAGCGGAAGAGTAGCGCAAGTCTCCGGCTTGCGATGTAAAGTAAGTCGCAAGCGAGACGCTTGCGCTACTTTAGCCTAACAGATCGCCGTAACGCTTATTTGCCAGCTCCAGGCAGCGGCCCAGGATCTCGGAGGCGGTTTGGAGCTGCAACGCTTGAGCGACAAGTTCGCGGCATTCGGTGGTGGTGAGGCTTTGCACAGCGCGTTTGACTCGCGGTACGAGGATGGCGGCCGCGCTGAGCTCATCCATGCCAAGGCCGAGCAAGAGCGGAACAAGCGCGACATCACCTGCCATTTCGCCGCACACGCCCACCCAGATGTCGTTCGTGTGCGCAGCGTCGGCGATCATCTTGAGCAAACGCACCACGGCGGGATGCGTCGGCTCATAAAGATGGGCGATCCGCTCGTTCACGCGGTCGACCGCGATCGCGTATTGAATCAGGTCGTTCGTCCCGATGCTGAAGAAATCGACTTCGTGGGCGAGGATGTCGGCGGAAATGGCGGCGCTCGGGATTTCGATCATTGCGCCGCATTCAATCGCTTCGCTGAAAGCGACTCCGGCTCGGCGCAGCTCATCGCGACATTCATGCAAGATCGACATCGCGCGGCGCAATTCGTCCAAGCCTGAGATCATTGGGAACATGAGCTTGACGTTTCCGATGACGCTGGCGCGAAGAATGGCGCGCAATTGTGTTTTGAAGATGTCCGTGTGCTCGAGGCAAAGTCGAATCGCGCGCCAGCCAAGAAAAGGGTTCAGCTCGTCGCTGATCTCGACTGTGCCGGGCGCGAGTTTATCGCCGCCAAGATCCAATGTCCGGATGATGAGCGGGTTCGGCGCCACGCGATCGGCCACCTTGCGATAGGTCTCGTACTGCTCGTCTTCAGTCGGCAACGTTCTGCGGTTCAAATAAAGGAATTCGGTGCGATAAAGGCCGATGCCTTCAGCGCCATTGGCCGCCACCGCGTCGACATCGTCGGGCAATTCGATGTTTGCCGAGAGAACAATGTGGCGCCCATCGCGCGTCGTGGATTTTGTCTCGCGAAGTTCACGCAGTTTCGCGACAACTTTGATGCGGCGCGACTCGAGCTGCTCGTAATACGCGAGCGTCTCCGCGGTTGGATCGACAATCACCAAACCGTTGGTGCCGTCGACCAGCACCTCCTGGCCGGTCTCGAGCTTTTCCGTCACGTCGTGCAAACCGACTACGGCTGGAATGTTCAGCGAGCGCGCGAGAATTGCCGTGTGCGAAGTGCGGCTGCCCAAGTCGGTGGCGATGCCGAGAACCCAATCTTTGTGCATGGTTGCGGTGTCCGAGGGCGTGAGATTGTGCGCGACCAAAATGTGCGGCTCGGTCATGGCAAACAGCGGTCGGGGCGCTTTGCCCTGCAAATTGTGGATGACGCGCTTCATCACGTCCTGAATGTCCAGGGCGCGCTCGCGCAGATAGGGGTCGTCAATTTTGCTGAGGGTGTCGATGTAATTGGTCGCGACTTCCTGGAAGACCCATTCCACGTTGCAGAGCTCGCTCTGCAGTTTGCGCAGCACCTCATCGATCAGGGTGCGGTCTTCGACCACGAGCAGGTGCGCGTCGAAAATACCGGCGTCCTTCGCGCCGATCGATTCGGCGATCTTTTGCTGCATCTCGAGGATTTGCACCCGCGTCTGGATGAGCGCGGCCTCAAAACGACCGATCTCGTGGGCGATTTGCGACGGCTCGATCTTATAGCGGACAACATCGTCGAGATCGTCACGCACCACGTGAATTGTCCCGCGGGCGACGCCGGCTGAGACACCTGCACCGTGAAATCGCTTTTCCTGCCGCGCGTCACCGTTCATCCCGACCGCGAGAGTAGCCCCGAAATCAATCTTCGTTAAAGCGCGAATTGATCAGTGCCTCGAGCTCCTCCAATGCCTTCGCCGCGTCCGGTCCCTCGCAGCGAATCCGCAGCTTCGAGCCTTGTCCGGCGGCCAGCATCATCAGGCCCATGATGCTTTTGCCGTTGACCTCTTCGCCCTCTTTCGACACCCACACTTCCGCGCGATAACGGCTGGCAATGCGCACGAACATCGCCGCCGGTCGGGCATGAAGCCCGAGGCGATTCACAATCGTAATTTCCTTCTCAACTTTTTCTCCGCGCACGCCGGCGCCGGCTCGGCGACTCAACAATCCCATGTTGTCGATCTTGTCTGAGTCATGCTCGTGCCGAACTTGTGTCCATTAAATTGAGCAGCTTGGTGTTGAACTCGACCGCGCTGTTCTGGCCCAAGCCCTTCAATTTTTGGTCCATCGCCGCAACTTCGATCAACCGCGCAATATCGCGGCCCGGGCGAACCGGGATTGTGACGTGCGGTACTTTCAGCCCAAGAATTTCGTAAAATTCCTGGTCGAGCCCGATGCGGTCAACTGCTTCGACGTCCTGCCATTCCTGCAAGGTCACCACCAGATCGAGGCGTTTCTCGATGCGAATGCTCCCGATGCCGAAAACCGCGGCCACATTAATGATCCCGATCCCGCGCACTTCCATGTGATTGCGCGTCAACTCCGGCGCGGTCGCCATTAATTCACGGCCTTCCAGTGACGTGATGCGCGTCACGTCATCGGCCACGAGGCTGTAGCTGCGCTCGATCAGACCGAGCACGCATTCGCTCTTGCCAATGCCGCTCGCGCCGCGAATCAAAACTCCGACTCCAAGAATATCGACCATGCTGCCGAATTCGATCACCGTCGGCGAGAAATCCATCTCCAGCGCGATTGTCGCCGCGTTGATGAACTTCATTGTGATCATCGGCGTACGAAACACCGCGATCTTCGCCTTCATGGTCACTTCCAGCAGATCGGACGCGAGATGAAACCCGCGCGACATGACCAGACACGGAATTTTTCTTGCGCAGAGCTCGGCAAAGCGCTGCTGCCGAATTTTTGCCGACAAACTCTTCAAGTAGGAATGCTCCGCCGCGCCGAGCACCTGCACTCTTTTCTCGGCGAAATAAGTGTAGAAACCCGACAGCGCCAGGCCGGGTCGATTGATCGTGGGCTCGCGAATTTTGCGATGAAAACCGACGCGCGGCCCTTCCAGTTTCATCTGCAGCTTTTCGGCGTGACGCGTGTAGAAGCTCTCCACCGTCACGATCGGCACGCTCTTCTTTTGATCGCTTGTCGATGTGATCATTTGCGTGCCGGTGCGCTCCGCCATGGCGCCTAACTGTTAGCGCGAATGCTCCGCGATTTCCAATCTCAGCCGTTCTCCTCGTCGTTTACGTCCTCCACGCTCATGACCCGAAAGGCAGAAATCTTCCGCTGGTAAAGGCGTCCCCACGCGTGCATCGCTTCGATGCTCGGCTGGAAAAACTTTTGCGCGACGATTGTCGGCACGAATGCGCTCAGGATTATGGTCGTCACCAGGATCGTGTATTGGCGCTGGTCGATGATCTTGTTCTGGAGACCAAACAACGCTGAGATTGTGCCGAACGTAAGGCCGGTCGCCATCAACAATGTCGTGTAGCTGGCCTCGCGCGCGTTCATGTAATGCAGGCGCGCCAATGGAAAGATACCCGCCACCTTCGTCACTATTTTGAGAAATAAGAACACGGCGATGAGGCCGAGAGCCGTCCACAACGCCGGCAATGACACATACAGCCCCGCTTTGATGAAATAAAAAGGCGTGAACGTGGCGAACGCGATGCTGCGCATGCGATGGACCAACGTTTTATCGCGGGCAAATACACCGGCGACTACGAGTCCGAGCAAATACGCAGGCAGAACCGCTTCGCTCTTTGCTCTTGTAGCGAGACCGCCAAGGAAAAATAGCGTGAAGAAGATGAACTTCACCTCGGGCTCGCTCACCCGCGTCGCGCCCAGTTTGTCGATGATGAACTGCGTCCAGCGGGCCATGAACCAGAGCACAAGCGACGTCGTCACAAGGAACACGAGCAGCCAGACATTGAAATTGGCAAACAGAGTGCCGAGCGCGAGCACCGTTCCGAAATCGGTAATGAAGCACGCAGCCAAAATCATTTTGCCCATGGCCGTGTCGCTCAGCCTGCCCTCGATCATGACCGCGTAGACGACCGCCACCGACGTGGTCGAAAGCGCGATGCCAGCGATCTGCGCCTGATGCAAGGGCCAGCCAAGGACGAACTGTGTGAACATCCACACGACCGCGAAAGGAATTCCGAACGACAAAACGCCGATGAATACGCTCACCCGCAGGTTCGCTTTTAACGACTGCGGATCGATCTCCACACCCGCGAGAAAGGTGAGCACGCCGCTGCCGAGCAGCGCGAGAAAATTGATCCACTCTGTCGTCGCGTGGATGCCGAGAAAATTGCCGGCGATCACGCCGACGAGTATTTCAACCAGCGCGACGGAAATACCGGCCCAGATCGAGATCAGGCTCGCCGACAAAGCGAGTGCCATCCAAATTGCAGCAACAAACCAGACGTTTTGCGTCATAAACTCCTACCTTTCCGCTGATGGTAGGAGTCATTAGCTCACGCAGTTTCCCTCGCGCTGAGGGAGGCAAACTCCATTGCCTGCTGAAAGCTAACGGTGCGTCTGGTTCGATCAACAAAAAGTTGGTCGAACGATTCTATTCCACGCCTAATTGCGAAATCATCCGCTCGAAACGCGCGAGCACGCGTTCTTTGCCCATCACTTCGAGCATGTGGTAAAGGCTCGGGCCGACGCTGCGGCCGCTCACCGCTACGCGCGCGGGATGAACGAGGTCGCCGGTTTTGCAACCGAGCCTTTGCGCGAGTGTCTTTAAACGCGATTCGATCTCACCGACGTTCCACTTGTCGATCTTACCAAATTCATCACGCAGCGCGCTCAAGCGTGTTGCCGCTTCAGGTTGGCCAAACACTTTTTCGATTGCCGCGGGATCGAACTCGTATGTCTCGGTAAAAAAATAAGCCGTCCATTCCGGGACATCTTTGAAAAGCTTGATCTTCTCCTTCACGATCGCCAGCACCTCGCGCAGGTATTTTTCGTCGGAGATGTCGATGTTCGCTTTCTCCATGAACGGCCGCGCCAGTTCCACAAAGCGATCGAGCGACATCTGCGCGACGTACTGGCCGTTGAGCCAAAAACATTTGTCGAGATCGAACGCGGCGTTGCGGCGGTTAAGCTTCTCCAGCTCGAATAGCCTGACGACTTCTTCGATGTCGATCTTTTCCCGGTTGTCCTTGGGCGACCAACCGAGCAGGCAAAGATAATTGCGCACTGCCTCCGGCGCGTAGCCTTGTTCGATGTAAGTGGCGACACGCGCGCCCTCGTCGCGCTTGCTCATTTTCGATCCGTCGCGGTTCAGAATCAGTGGGATGTGCGCGTAATGCGGCGGCGTTGCGCCGAGTGCGCGGAAAATCTCGATGTGCTTGGGCGTATTCGAGAGATGGTCTTCGCCGCGGATGACGTGCGAGATCTTCATTTCGATCTCGTCGATCACGTTGACGAAATGAAAAATCCACGAGCCGTCCGGGCGGCGGATGGTCATGTCCGGATGCGTGCCGGGATTCGTCAGGTCAAAGTCGATCTTGCCGCAGACGAGATCATCCACCACGACGTGCTCGCGCGGCGAACGGAACCGCAGCGCGCCCTGGTCCTCGAAGATGTGACCGCCGTCCTGAAGTTTCTTGAGGTAGCGCTCGTAAATCTCGGTGCGCTGACTTTGAAAGTAGGGGCCAAAATCGCCGCCGACGTGCGGGCCTTCGTCCCAGTTGAGCCCGAGCCATTCCAAGCCTTCGTAAATCGCAGCCGCCGCTTCTTCGGTGTTCCGTTTGATGTCGGTATCTTCGATCCGCAGAACGAACTTGCCGCCGTGATGCCGCGCGAATAGCCAGTTGAATAGCGCTGTGCGCGCCCCGCCAATGTGCAGGTAGCCAGTCGGTGAGGGCGCAAATCGGACGCGAATTTCAGAGGCCATTGGGAAGCACTGTAGCGGCGCTCTATGAGCGTCGCATTAGTTTTGCGACGGTCATAGACCGCCGCTACAGAAGATTACTCCACAAAAATCTTCCCTGCGCGGCGGCGCACATGTCGATCTTGCGGGAGGTTGATTTTCGCGACGCGCACGTCCGGCTCGAGAAGCAAGCGCACGGCTTCAACGACGTCGAAACCGACATTTTTGATGTCGCGCGAGCGCAACCAGTTCACAATCGCACGGCGTTGCAGCGCAACGGGCAATTCGCGTAGTTTTGCAACCGCAAGATCGGCCTCACTGGACTCGGGCATTCGCCGATCGATCCAAGCTTCCTCGTGCGCGGCAATATTCGCCGCGCGCCAGATGCTTTGCCGAATCTCGCGACCGAGGGTTCTTTCCAAGTACGGAACGACGCGATGGCGAATCCGGTTCCGCGCCAACGCGAGATCTTTGTTCGATGCATCTTCACGGAATTTGAGCCGGTGCTTGCGCGCGTAGTCGTCAATCTGAGTTCGCCAAACGCTCAATAACGGCCGCACGATGGTAAGCTCGATGTCACTGATTTGGCGCACCGACAGTTCGCGCATGGCGGCGAGTCCGGTCATGCCGGCGCCGCGGAAAAGATTGAGCAGAAAAGTTTCGACCAGATCGTCGGCATGATGGGCCAGAAAAATTGTTTGGCAGCGGCGACGTCTTGCGGCCCGAGCAAAGAATGCGTAGCGCGCCTCGCGCGCGGCCGTTTCCGTGGACATCTTCCTTTTTGCGGCCAGCGCGCGAACGTCGACTGTTCCCATCTCAAGATCGACATGCGCCGTCGGAGTTGTAGGGCGAGCGCTTCGCTTGCCGTCTTTGCGGTTCGGCGGGCGATGCGCCTGCCCTACAATTTTGCTGCTGTAAAAAGCGACGAGTTTTTGGACGAAACGCGCATCCGCGTCGGCGGAGCGGCCGCGGAGTCGATGATTCAAGTGGCAGACCACCAGATTTTTGTAACCAAAATCGATCAGCAGATGCAGCAACGCGACCGAGTCGCATCCGCCGGAAACGCCGACCAAGTAGCGCTCGCGCGCGGGAAACCGGCGCAAAATTCCGTTGCTAAACTGAATCCGATTCATCGGGTCGGCGCATCGAATGTCTGATGCCAACGATCAACGTTCCATGCCGCGTCGCCTTAGACAAAGGCGGAGCGCGGCGGCGTCTTCACAAAGAAAGGACATTCATGAACAACCGAACAACTTACTCATTGCTTCTCCGCTCCGAGGAAAAGAGCCGGGACATGCTGGAAACGACGGTCTACGCGCTATGCGTCCTGAGCGCAGTCTTTGCCATCTGGCAATTTGCGCAA
>DASTDG010000118.1:0-3273 GCA_035710475.1 Chthoniobacterales bacterium
CGAACCGCTCACGCAAACGACCCTGAAAAATTTGCAACGCGCGACCACGCTTTTGCCGAAGACTGCACCGTCAGCGGCGGATGTGCAGCAAACGCTGATCGCATTTGACGCCCGGCGCGATTCTTCCAAGCCTCCCGGCGAATACGATTTCGCCTTGCGACCTAACGAATCCTTTCGCCCGGTGCCGATGCTAAGTGTGAGCGATCTCGAACGAATGGTTTCGTCGCCCGCAATTATCTGGATGAAACATTATCTTGGCGTGGAAGCGCCGGATGACGACGCGAACCCGTGGTCAGCGGCGACCGGCAAATGGGTGCATGATTGGCTGGCGAGCATTGCCGAGACACCGGCTGGAAAAATTTTCGCGCCGTTTCCATCATCAACAAAGATCGACAAGTGTATTCGGCTTGCCGCGGACGAACGCCGTGCGGCGCTGCAACGTCTGTGCGAGTTGTTGGGCAAGGTCGTGCCTGATTGGTGGAACTCGGGCTGGTTGAACGCGCGTTATCTGGCGCGGCATCTCGGCAGCAAAATCGCAACCGCCACCGGCTGGGATTGGATGGCGGCTGAGTTTCCCGCTGGTCGCGGAGACGCGGTGAAAATAGCCGACGGCGTTGAGCTGCAGATGCGCGGCCAAATCGATTTGGTGCTCGCGCAAAATGATGCCGCCAGTTTCGCCGGGCAAAAAATCTGGATCGTCGATTACAAAACCGGTTCGACCAAGGAGCTGAAAGCTTCCGATCTGCACGACAATCTCGTGAAAGGCACAACATTGCAGCTTGGCCTCTACTCGTTAGCCATGTGCGAGCTCGGCGCGGCTGAAGTAAGTGCGAGCATTCTCTCGCTCGCGGTAAAAAACGTCGCGCCGCAATTGTGCGTTGTCGATCTTGCGCCGCATACCGACGTCTTCGCCGATCTCGCGGAAATGCAACGCACCGGAATTTTCGGAATGAAGGGGGAAATTCGGCCAGCGTTTAGTTACAGCGCGCCGTATCCGCTTGCGACTTTGCCCATCGACAATGACATCCTGGAAGATAAATGGGCGCTGACGCATCCCGCGCTCGTACTCGAAAAAGAGGAGTGGGAAACATGGTGACGCTGCGCGACGAATCCGTCCGTGCGCGTTTTGCGAGCGAGCTGGACCGCAATTTTTCTGTGGTCGCATCCGCCGGTTCGGGCAAGACGACGGCGATCACGCAACGCGTTTTGTCGATCGCGCGCTTGGCCAAAGCCGAGGAAATTCTGCCGCGTCTAATCGTAGTCACCTTCACCAATCGCGCCGCCGACGAAATGCAGCAGCGTACGCGACAAGCTTTGCTTCAGGAAAATTTTCGGCCGGAAGTGCAGACGGCATTCAATCGCGCGTTCTTCGGCACGATACATTCGTTCTGCATGAAACTCCTGACTGATTTCGGTCACTACCTTGGCTTACCGGCACCGCTCGAATTGGCGAGCGAAGACGACGACAATCTCTGGCAGGAATTCGCGCAGAACCAGACTCGCATTGGGCGTTCGTTAGGCGAAAAAGATCGCGCCATTCTTTTGCGTTTCGTGCAGGCGCGCGATTTGATGGAGCTGGCACGGCGGGCGGGCTCCGCCGTATTGCAAATGCCGCAACTGTCGCCCTGTCCGACATTTGATTTCGCGGATGTCCACGCGCAACCAGACAGGGGCAACGACAACATCAGCAAGTCACAGGCGGAATTGCGCGAATGGGAAAAGCGTTACGCCGGCGATTGGGAATATCTGCGCTGGCCGGTTTGTTTTACGGCGGCAAACGCACGGTTCACACAACTTTGGCAGGGGAAACTTGCGCCGCTGCGCAAATGGGTGTGCGACGCAGCGACGTGCGTGGCGGCAGAAGTGCAACGTGATTATCTGGATTTCCGACTCGACCGCGGACTCGTCACGTACGGCGATCAAATCGCGCTCGCGAAGGACTTGCTGCAACATCCGGTGGCGGCACGGCGGATTCGCGAAGAAAATTTGCGCGTTATTCTCGATGAGGCACAGGATACCGAGCCGGCGCAATTTTCTGTGCTGCTGGAGGCGACGCGCCCGCCGGAAGCGACGGGGATTTGGATAGAAGATCGGTCAACGGCCCACCCGCCTTCGCAAAGCTTCGGCGCGGCAAGCAGGGCCGTGGCTGCAGAACGAGACGCGCCGCCGCGGCCTGGCCATTTCTGCATGGTCGGCGATTTTCAGCAATCGATTTACTGGGAACGCGCCGACCTGAATTATTATCGCGCGGTTCACGAAGCGCTCATCGCAGATCCGCATGGCGCCAGTCTCGAATTTGGGGTCACGTTTCGGCTCGACCAGAAGCAACTCGATTTCGTTAACGAAACTTTTCGCGAAATTTTGAATGAGCAGCACGGACAGGTGCCCTTCGTCGAGTTGCAGCCGCGGCCGAACATTCTTCCCGGAAAAGTCATTCGTGTGCCGCTCGCCGCAAAGGAGCTGCTGCCCGAAGGAAAGAAGCTGAAAGATTACCAGAAGGCGCGCATCGAAGCGGAATATCTTGCGCGCTGGATCAAAGACGCCGGGCTAAAAGAACTTTCGGCCGATTCGTGGCGCGAAGTCGCGATTCTTTGTCCGCGCAAAGCCTGGCTGCAAACAATCGCGGCGGCGCTGCGACGCGTTGGTTTGCCGGTGGCGATCCAATCCGAGCGGGATGTTAAGGGCGACAGCCCGGCCTACGCGTGGCTGACCGCGCTGCTCACGATCATGACCGATCCGTTCAACGCTTACGAGATCGTCGGCGTGCTCCGGGAAATTTTCGGTGTCTCGGATCACGACCTCGCCGTTTTTTCCGAAGCGCAAAAATGGAGATTTCGGATCGATGAAGTTCTATCGGCTGCCGGTAAAATTTCCTCGCACCTGCGCGCGCTGGCGGAGATCCGCCAGCATGTGGAAGGTCTGGCCTTATTCGACGCGGTCGCGTTGATTGTCGATCAAACGCAACTCCGCGAACGTTTGCTCATCTTGCCCGTGACGGAGTTCGGCGATCTCGCGCGCGAGCTCGATGTCTTGCTCGCGCAAGCGGCCGAAGCGGAGGCGCGTGGAATGATTCTGGCGGAATTCGCTGAACATTTACGCGACGATTTCACGACGCCGCGCGCTGTCCGTTTTGCCGCTGACGACAACGCGCTCCAGCTCATCACTTCGCATAAGGCGAAAGGCTCGGAGTGGCAGGCGGTAATCGTCCCGTACCTCGCGCGCGACTTGCGGCCGCACTCGCGGCGTTATCCACATTTCGTAAAATCGCCCGTG
>DASTDG010000119.1:0-3861 GCA_035710475.1 Chthoniobacterales bacterium
ATCACGTTCACTGAGTTCCCGCTGGTACTGATCCCAACGAGCAGGTCTCCGGCCTTACCCAACGCCTCCACCTGTCGCGCGAAAAGGCCCTCGTAACCGAAGTCGTTCGCATAAGCAGTGAGGAAGGACGTGTCGGTCGTCAGAGCGATCGCCGGCAGCCCTGGACGCTCAAAGTCTCTTCTGAGAATGCTGACGAACTCGGCGGCCACATGCTGACAGTCCGCCGCGCTCCCGCCGTTGCCGCATAGTAAGACCTTCCCACCCGAACGGAAGGCGTCCGCGATCAGT
Source organism: Chthoniobacterales bacterium (assembly GCA_035710475.1). Classification (GTDB taxonomy): domain Bacteria; phylum Verrucomicrobiota; class Verrucomicrobiia; order Chthoniobacterales; family UBA10450; genus AV17. The sequence goes on from DASTDG010000119.1 coordinate 289, forward strand.
TCCGCTGCTGACACAATCGAGTCGAGGCAGTTCTCTACGACGAGGCGTTTAACTTCCGCGCTCTCGATGAGGCAGGCCCGAGCTCTCTCGTAAAACACGTTATCCTGTGAGCGCATCCGCTTACACCCTTTCATCCACGCTGATGAGGCGCTCGATCAGCTGCGCCGCCTCGGCTAAATTGTCAACAACGTAATCAGGGTGCGCCTTGCCTTCAGCAACCACTTGGGCGCCGTACCCCGTGCGCACCAGGATTGTCGTGGCGCCGACGCGCCGTCCCAGCGCTACGTCGCAGTCATTGTCTCCGATGACGAAGCAGAGGCGCGGGTCGAAATCCAGCTCCTCAGCCGCGGTCTCAACCATTCCGGGTTGCGGCTTGCGACACACGCACTCATCGTCCGGCTTGTGCGGGCAGAAATAGATGCCGTCCAAGCGGACGCGCTCGGCCTCCAGCAGCTCACGCAAACGCCTGTGCACCAATTCGAGACGCGATTGGTCGAAGAAGCCGCGCCCGATGGCAGACTGGTTCGTCACGAGCACCAGGCCCAGGTCCAGCTCGCGCAACCGCCTTAAGCCTGTCGCGGCACCGCTGAGCAGCTCCACCTGATCTGGATCTGAAAGATAATGGCGCTTGACGATCACCGTCCCGTCACGGTCAAGCACCACAAAGCGTCGTCCCATCATGCTGCGCTAACGCGGCGAAGAAGTCCTCCGCCGGCGTCTGATTTGGTCATTCGATGCAGGAACCGCACCACGGCTGTCAACTCTCCCGCAAGCTGTGGCTGACTTCTCGACATCGACTGCTAGGCATTCTTGCGACATGAGAATCGAAAATCGGCCTCCGGCGGATGTATGCCCAGCTGAAAATTCTGTAGCTCATACGGCGAGCATGTTTTTGAGAAAAAGTGCGACAGCTAAGATCGACAACTGCGAATGCGCGGACGAAACGCTCGCAATCGCTGCTCTGTGCATCAGTTCCGACCACAAAACGTCTTTATAACACGAACGGTGAGAGAACACAGTGGCGGCGAAATTGATTGCCTGAAGCAAGGCAACTGTGCTAGTTCTTTCTATGCATGATCATCTCCCGGACGCCGTTCCGCATCTCGTTTTTCGGCGGTGGCACAGATTATCCGACATGGTACCGCGAGCACGGCGGCGCGGTGCTGGCGACTACTATTGACAAATACTGCTACCTGACGTGCCGTTATCTTCCGCCGTTTTTCGAGCATCGGATCAGGCTGATTTATTCGAAAATCGAAAACGTCCAGCAGCCTGCGGAGTTAGCGCATCCCTCCGCCCGCGAGACACTTCGATTTATGAAAATCCGCCGCGGCGTCGAGATTCATCACGACGCGGATTTGCCGGCACGTAGCGGCATGGGATCGAGTTCAGCGTTTACGGTCGGTTTGTTGCACGCGTTACACGCGATGAAGGCCAAGATGCCAGGACGCGAACAGCTGGCACGTGAAGCCATTCACGTTGAGCAGAATATGATCCGCGAGTCGGTCGGCTCGCAGGACCAGGTCCTCGCGGCCTACGGTGGGTTCAACCACATAACGTTTTCGACGGACGGCCATTTTCATGTGCGCCCGATGATTCTGCCGCAGGCACGGATGCGTGAGTTAGGCGCGCACTTGATGCTTTTTTATACTGGGATCAAACGCACCGCCTCCGATATCGCGGCCACATTCATAACGACGATCAACGACAAAAGACGGCACCTCCTCTCGATGCGTGCGCTTGTCGATGAAGCGGTGAAGCTACTGAATAGCAATCGACCGATCGCTGAGTTCGGCAAGCTTATGGATGAAACCTGGCAGCTCAAATGCGAGCTGAGCGACAAGATTTCCAACCCTCAAGTGGAAGGGCTTTACAACGAAGCCATTAGTGCGGGCGCGCTTGGTGGGAAGCTCACCGGAGCTGGCGGGGGTGGTTTTCTGCTTCTCTTTGTGCCGCGTGCAAAACAGCCCGCCGTGCGCGCCAAGCTCCGCCGGCTCATTCATGTTCCGTTCCGATTCGAATTTTTTGGTAGTCAGATTATTTTTTACGACGTCGAGCAGGACTACGCAGCCGTGGAAAAGGAACGCGCCAGCCGACCGATCGAATCGTTTCAAGAGCTAGAAGAGATCGAAGCGCTAAGTCGATGACAGAGTTCGAGCTGCGGAAAACACAACCGATGCTCGTGCGATTCGCCATCTAAAAGCGTGTGACGATGCGGTGATCTCCAACGCGAGCGCGCTCGATGCGATCGTCCTCGCTGGCGGCATGGGCACGCGCCTACGGGAAGTGGTGGCAGACAGGCCGAAGGTGCTCGCCGATGTAGCGGGCAGGCCATTTCTCACCCGACTACTTGACCAGCTTATAGGCACCCAGGTCGCGTCCGTCGTTCTCTCAACCGGGTACATGGCGGAGATGATCGAGGCGACAATCGGCACGCAATATCGGGGGTTGCCAGTTCGCTACTCCCGCGAAAACGAGCCGCTCGGCACCGGAGGCGCGCTGCGGCTGGCGCTGGACAAAACGCAGTCCGATCCGCTGCTCGCGCTCAACGGCGATTCATTTTGCGATGCGAACATCGGCGAGCTATGTGCTTTTCATCGCAAAAAAAAGGCGCGCGCCACGTTGCTGCTCACGCGTGTCGAAGACGCGAGCCGTTTCGGGAGCGTCGAATCCGAAGCGAATGGCGCAGTCACCCGTTTCGAAGAAAAAGGCCGAGCCAGGGCGCCGGGCTGGATCAATGCCGGCATCTATTGCCTGGCGCGCGAAGTCATTTCGGGCATTCCTGCTGGCCGCGCGGTGTCCATGGAGCACGAGATTTTTCCGAGACTCATCGGCGCAGGCTTATGCGGATTTCGCGTTCGCGGCGCGTTCATTGATATTGGCACCCCGCACTCCTACGCGGAAGCCGAGCGGTTTTTTGGATGATAGCGGCATGGCCGCTGTCGCGGCCAAGCGCGTTGACACTAAGTGAGTTTCCTTTGTAGGTGCCATGTCGGCAAAGCTATACAAAATTGGCGGGTGGGTCAGGCGACTACTTATGCCGCGCACAGCTTCTTTGCGCGCCGACCGGATAACGAAGCTTCGTTGAGTTCGATACATCGGGTAGACTTCGATGAAGCGCCGGCAGAATGCACCTACACGTATGGTGCAACGAGGCTCATTCTGGCGTTCCTCCATCTGCTGCCAACCGAAGCCACTTATGAGCTTGAACTTCATCTTGCGTCATACCTAACCCTCGCTCGTAACAAATACCGAGGTTGTTTCGAGCAATGACATGCCCTTATTCTGCAGCCTTCTCGTACACCTCACTCTCGACCGAAAAGATGTCGCCTGGTAAGTGAATGCCTCATACGCTTGCTGCGGACTTGCGTCCGCAGAATCCGCGAGCCGGAAGAGGACTGATTCAGTGATTTGCCACTAACCGCCGACTGCCGCACGCAAGCACGCACGCAAAGATCGAGAGCTTCATTCAATGTAGCCGAGGCCTTTGAGTCGTTCTTCGACGATAGCGGCTTCTTCGTCGGAGTACTGGGCCCCTCGTTCCGCATCTGAGCCCGCGCTGCCGCCGACCTG
>DASTDG010000120.1:0-15451 GCA_035710475.1 Chthoniobacterales bacterium
CGCGCGAATGGCCGTTGGAGCGCTGTAGAGAATGTTAACCCGATATTCCTCGATAATCTTCCAGAACCTGTCTGGTTCGGGCCAGTTCGGCGCACCTTCATACATCAACGTGGTAGCGCCGTTCGCCAGGGGACCATAAACGACATAACTATGGCCCGTCACCCAGCCGACGTCAGCCGTGCACCAGAAGATGTCTGTGTCGCGGATATCGAACACGTACTTGGTCGTCGTATAAATCCCGACAAGATACCCGCCGGTCGTGTGCAGAATGCCCTTCGGCTTTCCGGTCGAACCGCTGGTGTAAAGAATATATAGGGGATGCTCACTATCGAGCGGGACCGCAGGGCAGTTGGCATCCACATATTCCAGCTCCCGGTGCCACCAGACGTCGCGGCCCTCGGCCATGTGGATCTCATTGTGAGCGCGCTGAAACACGATGACGCGGCGAATTGTCGATCTTTGACGCAACGCGTCATCGACATTCTTCTTCAACGGCACGATCCCACCGCGACGATAACCGCCGTCTGCTGTGATGAGAGCGATCGCGCCACTGTCGCCGATGCGGTCGCGAATGGCGTCGGCGCTGAATCCGCCGAAGACGACAGAATGCACCGCGCCAATGCGTGCGCAAGCCAGCATCGCTATCGCTGCCTCTGGAATAGTTGGCAAATAGATGATCACGCGATCGCCTTTGCAGATTTGGTTGCGTTTCAGCACGTTTGCGAATCGGCAAACTTCGTGATGCAGCTGCTGATAAGTAAGAGTGCGTTTGTCACCCGGCTCCCCCTCCCACAGGATCGCCGCTTTGTTGCGACGCGCAGTTGCAAGATGTCGATCCAGGCAGTTTTCGGATAGATTGAGTTGGCCACCGACGAACCATTTTGCGAAGGGCGGTTTCCACTCGAGCAGTTTTTTCCATCGCTTGTGCCAAACCAGCTCGCTGGCCTCGCGCGCCCAGAATTTCTCCGGCCGATTAAGCGACTCGCGGTACATCCGCCGGTATTGCTTCATCGAGCTGATGCGCGCCTGCTTGGCGAATTCGTGCGGCGGTTCAAAGACGCGTTTCTCCTTTAGATGCGACTCGATGTTGAGATTATGCATGCGCAGCTTCTAATTAGGCTGAAGCGAATTTCAGGGCAAGCGCTGCCTGGCGCGCCGTAGCGGAGCGAAGCGCCTGCTTGCCGACGCTCTGTTCGTCGCCGAAATCAGAGAATGGCTAATCACATTTACAAAAAGATCGAACTCGTCGGATCATCTCCCGAGGGTTTCGAGCAGGCGGTGCAGAACGCGCTCGCGCGAGCCGACAAAACTGTTCGCAATATGCGCTGGTTCGAAGTGACCGAGACGCGTGGACAGATTGAGGACGGCAAAGTAAATCACTGGCAGGTCACGCTCAAAGTCGGCTTTACCCTGGAAGCGTGAGGTGTAGCCGCGGCTATCGGCGACTGTCCCCGCCACGATCTACTGCGCGTGAGGACACGCGCCTCTAGAGTTATTCTTCTCGTTGCGCGGCTTCGTAAAGCTTGCTTGCGCCGTAAACGAGAACAGCCGGCTTCATCGCCACATACAGCAGCCGTATCATGGCCGTGGCGATTCGCCCCACAGGCAGCCGGTTAAGAAGATATCCGGCCACAACTGCATAGAGAAGCGCCTGTGCCGGTCTCGCTCGCACATAATTTTCGGTCTCGGTGAGAACTGACTCGAATTGCTCTTTTGTGTAGCGCAGACCGCGCTGGGCAAAATCCTCTGATGTGCCGGCAAATGATTCATCCATACGTTTAAAATTCGCATCGCGATGCGCGTCTGCGCGCACGCATCCGTTCAGCACAATAATAACCAGACCGACTTTGCGCCTGCTCCAGGCGGGAAATCCGGCAATCGCGCTGGCCGCGCGAATTTGCCGGCGCGACGGCAAAGTTTGAGGGAGTGGCGTGCCATCCCCTCAAGGGCGTGGTGGCCGAGCGCACTGCAATTGGTCGAGAGCAGGATGCGCGCGTCCTGCACGGCAACCTCCAACGCCAGATTCAGCAATCTTTCGAAATCTTGCTCGACATGAAACGAGTCGCCGCGCGAGTTCCTGGAAAACGTCGGCGGGTCGAGAATAATCGCATTAAACTTTTCACCGCGGCGCGCGAGGCGCGGGAGAACAGACATCACGTCGTCCACGATGAAGTGATGGCCACTGGTCGCCAGGCGGTTTAGTGCAAAGTTCTCCCGCCCGCGCGTGAGCGACTTCTTGGAAAGGTCGACGTTCACCGTGCTCGCGCCGACCGATGTTGCCGCGACCGAGAAGGAGCACGTATAGGCGAAGCAATTCAACAACCGCTTCGGCTTAACTCGGCGGATGTAGCTTCGGTTTTCCCTTTGATCAACGAACAGTCCAACCGAGTAACCGGCCCCGAAATCGATTCCAAATTTAAGGTGCCGTTCTGTCGCCGTGGTTTGCAGGTTCCCCTGGCGGTCACCGAACATGAGGCGCGGCTTCTCGCGTTCCTCATTTCGTTTCGGCAACAATCGCCCGAAAATCCGGCCCAAGGCGAAGCCCACGGCTGTTCCCCAGCAGTTCAGTTCGCAAAGGAGACGATCGCGCGTGGCGACATTCTTAAACGAGATGAGCGCGTCGGACCCGAATCGTTCTACCCAGCCGTCGGGGATCGTGCATAACCGATGTGCGTCTGTCCCTTGCGCTTCGAAAGCGCGCAGCAGGGTTGCGTCGATCCATTCGGACTTCACTGTCCGATCGGCGTGACGGTTGACCGCAGAAACCGGCAAGGCAGATCGACCCATCACCGCGGTTGCTGGTGTAGTTAGGCGCATTAGAATCGGGCGTTATTCAGCGCCCTCGATCCGGGCGAGGTTTTCCTCATGCAACAAGTCACCGTGCGCGTTCCTGCGAGTACTTCAAATCTTGGCCCAGGCTTCGATTGTCTCGGCGTTGCCCTTCGCATTTACAAGGATGTAACGGTCACGCCCGGATCGACCTTGCCGCTCCCCACCATTGCCTCTGACGCGGCGAAATTATTTTGGCAGCGCGCGCGGTGCCGATCACTCCCATTCTCCGTCTCAATGGCAGGAGACATTCCGCGGGCGCGCGGCTTAGGCAGCAGCGCAGCGGTCCGTACTGGAATTCTCTTCGGATTGAATCAGCTTTGCGGCAGCCCGCTCGATCAATTGTCGATCTTCCGTTTATGCGCGCAAATCGAGGGCCACCCGGATAATGCTGCGCCGGCTGTATTCGGTGGGTTCAACGTCATTCGGGCCTCGGTCGTGCAACATTTTCCTGTGTCGCCGCGGCTGAAATTCGTGCTGTTGATCCCAGAAGTGGAATTGAAAACCTCGACCGCGCGAAAAATTTTGCCCGCGCGAGTGACACGCGGCGCTGCCGTGGAAAATTGCGCAAATGCCTGCGCTATCACTGCGGCGTTCGTCTCTCGCCAGTACGAGCAGCTGCGCGGCGCGTTCGTCGACAAACTGCACCAGCCCTTCCGCGCGAAGTTGCTTACTTTTCTGCCGCGCGTCATCGCTGCGGCGGAAAAGGCCGGCGCGCTCGGCGCATTCCTCAGTGGCAGCGGATCGACAATCTGCGCAGTAACGCTGGCCGATGCAGAGAGAATTGCTGCCGCAATGCAACGCAAGATCAGTCCGCCGCAGAACGGATTCGCCGTGGCGAACAACTACGCAGCGCGAGTCGTGATCACCGAGGCCGATAATCGAGGGGCGCGCGTTCGGTCGATCCGCAATCCGCCATCGGCGAGCCGCACTCTGTAATGTCCCGCTGGCGCGAAAATCTCGAGCAGTTCGCAATCGATGTCATTCTCGAACGCCGTCACGGCACACGCGCCGGCATATTGCGCGGTTTTCTTTACGTGCTGTCGCTGATTTACGAGCGGCTGGTTCAGTTGCGCTTGTATTTTTATCGGAAGCGAATCTTTCGGGAACGCGCGCTTGGCTGTCTCGTCATCAGCATCGGCAATTTGACCGTCGGCGGTACCGGCAAAACGCCGATCGTGGAAAAGTTTGCGCGCGCGCTGCAATCCGGCGGCCGGCGAGTGGCCATCTTGAGCCGGGGCTACAAAAGTGTTCCGCGCAAACGCACTCTGCCCGACCGGCTATTAAAACGAGACTTCCATCCGCCACGCATCGTCTCCGACGGGAAATCGCTCCTGCTCGATTCGCTCACGGCCGGCGACGAGCCCTACATGCTCGCTCACAACTTGCAAGACGTGATCGTGCTGGTGGACAAAGATCGTGTGAAAAGCGGCCGGTTCGCGATCGACAAATGGAAAGTCGACACACTCGTGCTCGATGACGGGTTGCAATACCTCCACCTCAAGCATCGCCTCGACATGGTGCTGGTTGATCGACAAGCACCATTCGGAAACGAATTCCTCCTGCCGCGCGGAACGTTGCGCGAGCCGCCGCGCAACCTGCGTCGCGCCAGCTACATCTTCATCACAAAAAGCACTGGTGAATCGAATCAGCCGCTTGTCGAGAAGATTCGTCGCTGCAACCGGACCGCGGAGATCATCGAGTGCGCGCACAAACCGCTTTATCTGCAGAACGTGTTCACCGGCGAACGCCAGCCCCTAGAGCATTTGCGCGGCACGTTCATCGGCTCGCTCTGCGCCATCGCCGCGCCGGAAAGCTTCGAAGATGGCCTCAAGAAACTCGGTGCAGAAGTCAATCTGGCCAAGCGCTACATCGACCACCACTACTACACGGAGGCGGAATTACTCAGCTTCATCAAACGTTGCATCCGGCGCGATTTGGCGATGATCGTCACGACCGAGAAAGACGCTGTGCGCATGCCACGGTTGCCTGAGAGCGAATTAAAAGTGCCGATTTACTTTCTGCGTGTCGAAATCGAGATCCTGAGCGGCCATGAAAGCTGGGACCATTGCGTCGCGCGAATCTGCAAGCCGCAGCCGATGCTCCCGCCCGAGCGCTTCTTCGCCTGATTGTCTGAATTGGAGATTGGACGTTCGGCGTTCGGCGTTCGACGTTTGCCGAAATGTCTGAAAAGGCGCAGCTCGTTGTCGAAGGAAAAAGACTCGCCGTCTCAAACCTGAACAAAGTGCTATACCCAAAGGTGGGGTTCACCAAAGGGCAGGTGATCGACTATTACATCCGGATCGCGCCGGTCTTGTTGCCGCATCTGCGCGACCGGCCGCTGACGATGAAACGGTATCCGAATGGCGTCGACGCCCAGTTTTTCTACGAAAAGAACTGCCCGTCGCACCGGCCGAGTTGGGTCAGGACGGCGAAGGTCTGGAGCGAAGGAAATCAGCGGATCATGGATTACTGCCTGGCGAACGATCTGCCGACGTTGGTTTGGGCGGCGAATCTGGCCGATCTCGAATTGCACACTTCGCTCTCGCGCAAGCACGACGTGGCGCGCCCGACCATGATGGTCTTCGACCTCGATCCGGGGCCGCCGGCCGACATGGTCCAATGCTGTCAGGTCGGACTCTGGCTGCGCGATTTGTTAGGCGAAATGAAGCTGAAGAGCTGGGCCAAAACGAGCGGCTCAAAAGGCCTTCAGGTTTACGTGCCGCTCAATACGTCGGTGACTTACGACGATACCAAGGGGCGCGCGCGCTCGCTGGCCGAGCACCTCGAGCGCGAACATTTCGATCTTGTCGTGTCGAAAATGTTAAAATCGCTGCGCTCGGGCAAGGTGCTGGTCGATTGGAGCCAGAACGACGAACACAAAACGACCGTATGTGTCTATTCGCTGCGAGCCAAAGACGAGCCGACCGTTTCCACGCCCGTGACGTGGGACGAAGTCGAGAGCTGCCTGAAAAAGAAAAAAGCCGCTCTACTCAAATTCCGCTCCGACCAGGTCCTCGCCCGCGTGGAAAAGATCGGCGATATCTTCGCGCCGATCGAGAAACTGAAACAAAAGCTGCCGAAGAAGCGGGAGCTGTGATGCAAAACATGAACAATCTCATCTGGTTTGATGCAATCGGTTGGATAGGAGCCGTGGCTCTCCTGCTCGCCTACGCAATGGTGTCGTTCAACAAAGTCGCGGGCGACTCACCAGCTTATCAACTGCTCAACATAGCTGGCAGTATTCTTCTGGCAGCGAACACGATCGCGTACCGAGCTTACCCGTCGACTTTTGTAAACCTGATCTGGATCGGAATCGCTGGCTTTACATTGGCGACCCGAAAACGGCGTCACTGCAACTGAGCCGGTAGATCCGTTGGCGCGTTTGGTTTGATCGCTGGCGTCAGCGAATCGTGGATCGTTTCGCTTTTGCTTTATGGCTGGCAAGCAGGCGCTAAAAAATGACAACTGACCGACAGCGTGCGGTTTGCCCGTGTGATACGGTTCTGATGTGACTAGCTCCGATGCTCCTTCGACGCGCCGACGGGTACGAGTCTGGGGTCAGCTCGGGATTTGGACGGCCGCGCTCTGCGTGGTCGCATTTATCATCTGGCAAGCGGTAGCTGTGCATGGCGCGCCCGATCCGCTCAAGCCGCACACGAGTGCGACGGTGGCGATCCTCGACATTGCGGTGCTGGTATTTCGCGAAGGATTGGAATGCATCCTTGTACTGGCGGCGATCACCGCCAGCATGACCGGCGCGAAGCGCGTGTTGCGTCGCCCGGTCGCAGTCGGTGCCGGTGGCGCATTCCTCGCGACGCTCATCACGTGGTGGATCGCCGTGCAGATCATGGGTCAACTCAGCGAAAACGTGCGCGCGCTCGATCTCCAAGCCGCCACCGGGCTGCTCGCCGTTGTTGTTTTGCTCGTCATCATGAATTGGTTCTTCCACAAAATTTATTGGGGGGGCTGGATCCGCGCACATAACCGGCGCCGCAAAGCGCTCCTCGCCAACGGCGCGGGCGCGGAAATTTCGCGCGCGCATTTGCGCTGGGGATTGATCTTGCTCGGATTCACGTCGCTTTATCGCGAAGGCTTCGAAGTTGTGCTGTTCCTGCAAAGTTACCGGCTGCGGCTCGGCAGCGGCGTTGTTTTGCAAGGCGCGCTCGTAGGCGTGGCTCTCGCCGCGGTCGTCGCCATTCTCACCTTCTTCGTGCAACAGCGTTTGCCCTACCGAAAGATGCTGATCACGACAGGTGTGCTGCTTGGAGTGGTGTTGCTGGTGATGGTAGGCGAACAGGCGCAAGAGATGCAGCTTGCTCACTGGATATCAACGACGCCGGTGCCGTGGCTCATCGGTCTTGTTCCGCAGTGGATGAATCTCTGGTTCTCGATTTTTCCCACCTATGAAACGCTCCTCGCACAACTGTTCGCCGCGGCGCTTGTAATCGGCTCCTACTACGCGGCGCGGCATTTCGGCGGCGGGCCGCCCGCCGAACCGGAGCCCATTGCAAAAGTGCGGGTGGAAGCAACCGCAGCCATCGCCGAGCAAGTCGTGTAGCGGCGTTTGTGTCAAACGCCGAGCTGAAACGCAGGCACTCGGCGCGGCGAGCGCCTCTACAATTGTCGTTGGTGTGCGCCTCGATCTTTTGCGCGGCATCTGCATTCGCCGGCGTGCGGCATTTCACATTCCTTTACGAAGCGCCCACTTCGCCGCCCGGTAGCTTTGAATTGGAAAATTGGTTGACGTGGGCCCGAACGAGCGAACCGGCACACGCGGATGAGCTCGCGTTTCGTCACGAGCTCGAGATCGGTGTAACGAACCATTTTCAAGCTGGCATCTATTTCGCCGATTGGGCTTACACGCACGCGAACGGCGGCTCCGGTTTCAACTATTCCGACGCCGCGCTTGAGCTCATCTACAATTTTTCCAATCCGGTGATCGACCCGCTTGGGCTGTCGATCTACCAGGAATTCAAAGCGGGCGACCGATTGCTCCAGTGGGAATCGAAAATTATCGCGCAAAAAAATCTCGGGCCACTGATCCTCGCCTACAACATGACACTCGAAGCCGTCTGGGAAGGCGACGATTTGCGTAAAACTGAAGGCGAACTGCAGCAGGCGGTGGGCGCCAGTTACGAGCTATCCCCACGGCTCGCCGCGGGCATCGAGTTCCTGCACGAGTTTGTCTTTCCGCATTGGCGGGACGCGCAAGCAATTAGCAACATTTTTGTCGGACCAAATGTTTCTTACCGTCGCAGCAATTGGTTCGTCACTGTTACCGCGCTCGCGCAAGCGACTCGGACAGAGGAGGAGCCGGACTTTCAGTTGCGGACAATATTCGGGATCGGTCTTTAAATGAGATTCTCGATTTTGCTGCCGGGCATTGCGCTGCTCACCTCTTGCCAGTGGACGCGCTATTACACGCCGCCGCCCATTGCGCAGCGAACTGTCGATCTTGCGCTCGTGCAAAAAGGACGTCGACTGTTTGCCCAGCGCTGCATCGAGTGCCACACCCTGCCGCCGGTCTGGCGTTATCAGGCTGAAGATTGGCCGCAGATCGTTAATTCGATGGCACACCGCGCGGCGCTCACATCCGGCGAACGTGAGGCGATCATTGCGTACATCCTCGCCGCCCGCGCCGAGTAGGCCCGCGCCTATGGCGCGTCGTCTAACGCAATGATTACGCTGACGGCCCACACGGCCGTGGCTACAGGATTCCAGTTGAACGAGCGGCCAAGCTTTCCCACACTACGCGGATGATTATGCCGATCTTGCGTTCGCGTTCGCTTCTTCAACTCATTTCCGCGGTTTTCGTTTGCTCGATTTCATTCGCGGCCAATCCGACCCCGCCGCGCGGCGGCGGGCCGGGCGTGCAGCCGGCGAGTGCTACTTCACCGACCACGTCGCCCTCGCCACCTCGCCCCGGCACAATCGAGGAAAGACTGTTCAATGGCATGCAATGGCGGCAGATCGGCCCGTTCCGTGGCGGACGCGCGCTCGCCATTGAAGGGGTCGTGGGCGAACCGGACACATGGTATTTTGGCGCGGTCGCGGGCGGCGTTTGGAAAACGGTTGATGGCGGCCAAACTTGGACGCCGCTCTTCGATAAGCAGGATATCTCGTCGATCGGCGCGATTGCGGTCGCGCAATCTGATCACAACGTTGTTTATGCGGGAACAGGCGAGGGAGCAATTCGCGGCAACACCACCTACGGCCTCGGTGTTTACAAATCGATCGATGCCGGGAAGACGTGGAATAATGTTGGGCTACGAGACACGCAGCAGATCGGCGCGTTGATTGTCGACCCAAGAAACGCTGACGTGGTCATCGTCGCCGCAGTCGGCCACGCCTTCGGGCCGAACAGCGAGCGCGGAATTTTTCGCACGAGCGACGGCGGCAAGACGTGGACGAAAGTATTGAGTAAAGACGAGAACACCGGCGGGATCGACGTGGTTTTCGACCCACATAATCCGAACATCGTCCTCGCCTCTCTTTGGCAGGCGCGGCGGCAGCCGTGGTTTTTCTCCAGCGGCGGGCCGGGCAGCGGGTTGTATCGCTCGGAAGACAACGGCATCACTTGGAAACAGCTCCAAGGCAACGGATTGCCCGAGGGCATTCTCGGCAAGATCGGCATCTCGGTTTCCGGCGCCGATCCCAATCGCATCTATGCGCTCATCGAGGCAAAGGAAGGCGGAATTTATCGCTCGGATGACGCAGGGCAGCATTGGACACGCGTGAACGATGACGGCCGTTTCCGCCAGCGCGCGTGGTATTTCACTAAAATTTATGCCGACCCAAAATCGGCCGACACGGTTTATGTTTTGAACACCGGCGCGTTTCGATCGGTCGATGGCGGCAAAACTTTTGAGCTTCTGCCCGCGCGCCACGGGGATCATCACGGCCTCTGGATCGATCCGCAAAATCCCAATCGGATCGGTAACGCGAACGACGGGGGCGTCAGCATTTCCACCGATGGCGGCAAAACCTGGACGACGCAAAATAATCAACCAACGGCGCAGTTCTATCACGTGGCCGTGGACAACGCCTTTCCGTATCACATCTACGGTGCGCAGCAGGATAACTCCAATGTCGGCATTGCCAGCCGCAGTGACTCGGGCGTGATCGGGCGTGAAGATTGGTTCCAGGCGGGCGGCGGCGAATGCGGGTTCGTCGTGCCTGATCCGCGCGACTGGCACATCATTTACTCAAATAACGAGGGCTACGCCGTTCGTTACGATAAAACTCGCGAGAACTCCCAGGATATCAGCCCGGTGCCACTCGATAACTCCGGCCACGGCGCGGTCAATCTTGCCCATCGCTTCCAGTGGGTTTCGCCGCTCATGCTCTCTCCGCACGATCCCGACACGCTTTACACCGCCGGTGAAGTGGTCTGGAAATCGACCGATCACGGCAACAGCTGGACGCAAATCAGCGGTGACCTGACCCGCAACGACAAGAGCAAACAGCAGCCAAGCGGGGGGCCGCTGACCAACGACATCACCTCGGTTGAATATTACGACACAATCTTTGCCTTAACAGAGTCGCCGGTGAAGAGAGGGACGCTTTGGGCGGGGACGGATGATGGACTCGTGCACGTCACGACAGACGACGGCCAGCATTGGACGAAAGTCACGCCGAAGATGCCGGAATGGAGCACGGTGGATCTGATCGAGGCATCGCCCCACGATGCGAACACTGCGTATGTAGCGGTAGATCGACATAAACTGGACGATTTCAAGCCCTACGTTTTCAGGACCACTGACCTCGGCAAAACCTGGTCGTCGATTGTGAACGGAATTCCGGACAGAGCGTACGTGCACGCCGTGCGCGAAGATCCGAAGAAGCGCGGGCTGCTTTACGCCGGCACGGAGCTTGGCGTGTTCGTGTCGTTTGACGATGGCGCGCATTGGCAACCGTTGCAGTTGAACCTGCCGCCTTCGCCGATTCACGATCTGGTGGTGAAAGACGACGATTTGGTCGTGGCGACGCACGGCCGCTCCTTCTGGGTGCTCGACGATTTGACGCCGTTGCGACAGGTCACCGCGCAATCGGCCGGTGCCGACACGGTCTTATATCAACCGCAGACGGCACTGCGTTTGCACTATCCGGAGGAGATCGACAAGAAACAGCCGGTCGGCGATAACCCGCCTCCGGGCGCGATCATCAATTATTATTTAAAGAGCGCGCCGAAAGACGAGGTGACACTCGATATTCTTGATGCATCCGGCAAACTCGTTAGGCATCTCTCGAACAAGGAGAAGAAGGACGCCGCCCAGCCGCCGGAATGGCCCGACCGCGTCGAGAGGGTGAAGACGATTCCGGCACATGAAGGGATGAACCGTTTCGCGTGGGACCTGCGCTATGATGATCCCATCCAGATTCCAGGCGCCTTTTATTCTGGCAGCGGTCCGAAGGGACCGCTCGCGCTGCCCGGCGATTACCAGGTGAAACTAACGGTGGCCGGAAAAAACCAGACCGCGCCGTTGCATTTGGTCATCGATCCGCGAACGAAAGGCGCGGAGGCGGCGGTGCAGAAGCAGTTCGAGTTCGCGGCAAAGGTGAACGATCGCATTTCGCAGCTGCACCAGGCGGTTAATGAGATCCGCGAAATCCGGTCGCAAATCGATTCGCTCCATACGCGTTTCGGCGAGGAAGAGCGAACAAAACCGGCGCTTGCCGCTGCCGACGGACTCAACCGCAAAATGTCCGAGGTCGAGCAGCAACTGATTCAGGTCAACATGAAAGGCTCGGAAGCGAATCTCGCTTTCCCGAACATGTTGAACGAGCGGTTCGACAGTTTCAGTCACATCATCGAAGTGGGCGACACCGCGCCGACCAAATCCCAGCTGGACGTCTTTCAGCTGCTCAGTGGGCAGCTCGATCAGCAACTCAACCGCTGGGGGCAGATCAAGAATGACGATCTGCCGAAAGTGAGCGCCGCGATCAAGCAACTGGATTTGCCAGCGTTAATCGTGACACCGCCGGCGAAGTCGCTGTGAGAAATGAGAAGTGAAAAGCGGAGAGGGGACTTAGAGAGGTCTCACTTCTCACCCATCACTTCTGACTTAATTTTTATCTACGCTGTATTTTCCCGGGCCGACAAGCAGCAGGCTCAACAGCAAGATCGACATCTCGAGCGCCGGTAAGCGCGCATAGAGACCGCCGCGCGCGCTCCAAAGCGCGACCAGGTGCACGAGCGTGACAATCAGTGCGAACAAAACGCCGATGCGAAACAACAAGCCGAGCACCATCAGCACGCCGCCGATGCATCCGAGCAGCGCGCCGACGATTCCCCAGAATTTGTAGTGCGAATGAAAATCGAGATAGCGCATGGCCGAGCCGATTCGGTCCCAGCTTCCCGGATTCCACAACACCGGCCCGAGAAGAATGATGAAAATCAACCCGACGCTCACCCGAATCAGTAGCAGACCCGTCTCGCGGTACTTCCCGAGAAACTGCAACGCAGCCATGCCCGCGACTCTGATTGAGCGCGATGAAGATTTCAATGCAAAGGTGGATCGGCCGCTCCGCGGGCGATGCTAAATAATTGCGGCTTCGCCGCCTCATTTTAACATCGAGCGACGGAGCGGCTCGATCCACCAGCTCAATTTCGTTTATGGTTCAGATTGATAAAGCCGTGCTGCTCGCGGCAGGGCGGGGGACGCGAATGCGCGAGCTGACGGCAAAGGTGCCGAAACCGATGATCGAAGTACGCGGGAAGCCGGTGTTGGAGCATATCGTGGACGGATTGCGTAATGCAGGCGTGCAGCGGTTCCTCGTTGTCGTCGGTTACCGAGCTGATGCGGTGCAGAATTTCTTCGGCGACAGCGTCGAGTACGCAACCCAGGAAGTTCAGGATGGCACCGGCCGCGTGGTCGATCTTGCGCGCGATTTCGTCAGCGCATCGCCGTTTGTCCTGGGCTACGGCGACATTCTGGTCGACCCGGCGAACTATCGATCGATTGTCGATCTTCCGGATGAAGTCGAAGCGATCGTCAGCGTAACCCGCGCCGAAGATGTCAGCAAAGGCGGCGCCGTTGCGGTGAACGAACGTATGGAAGTTGTCGATATTCGGGAAAAATCGCCGCCGGGCGAAGCGCCCAGCCCCTGGTACAACGCCGGTCTTTACGCATTTCGCCCGACTATTTTTGAGTTCACTGCCAAATTGAAACCATCGCCGCGCGGCGAGTACGAGTTGACGGATGCCATTCGCGAGCTCGCGCAATCAGGCAAAAGAGTGAAAGCGCTCGAGCTCGTCGGCGAATGGGCGGATGTGCGCGATCCGGAAACTTTGGCGCGGCTGAATCGCACGC
This sequence comes from Chthoniobacterales bacterium, assembly GCA_035710475.1. Lineage (GTDB taxonomy): Bacteria > Verrucomicrobiota > Verrucomicrobiia > Chthoniobacterales > UBA10450 > AV17. The sequence goes on from DASTDG010000120.1 coordinate 13,146, forward strand.
TGTAGCAGCATGCCTGCCTGACGCGCCGTAGTTGTGCGATGGCGACTGGACCGTCTGCTTGGACGGCGCACAGCGCCGTGGCTACAGTAAAACCGAGATGCCCGCTTACGTCATTGTCGAGATCGATATCGTCGATCCACTCGGTTACGACGAATACAAGAAACTTGCCGGCGCGACAGTTGAGAAATACGGCGGCAAATACATCGTGCGCGGTGGCAAATCCGAAGTACTCGAAGGCGACTGGCATCCGAAGCGCATCGTGGTTCTCCAGTTCGACTCCATTGAACGCGCGAAGCAATGGCTGAATTCAGAGGAATACCGCGGGCCGCGCAAGATGCGTCATGCGACCGCCAAGACCAACATGCTCGTAGTCGAAGGCTTTTAGCCGCGGCTGCGCCCGATAGTATCGCGCTCGCCGCGGCGACTGAGAGCGAAGGGCTCGAATCCGTGCTCGTCGGTGGAAACGCAGTCAATCTTTACGCCTATCGCCGGACCACGTTCGATGTCCATCTTCTCGTGCGCGAAAATGACGCACAACGATGGCTCACTTTCTTTGAGCAGCGTGGCTATCGCGTCTTTCATCGCACCGACAATTTCATCCGCATGCATTTCTCGACCGACCCGACGAAGGCATTGCCGGTGGATTTAATGCTCGCTGATGACGAAACCTTCCGGAAAATCCGCGCTGAAGGCCGCCGCTACGATGTGGGCGCCGGACTCGAACTTGCGATTCCAAGTCCGCTTCATCTGATCGCGATGAAACTTCATGCCCTCAAAAGCCAGGTGCCGGTGGTATCACGTCCTGGAAGTCAGCGCCACGCTCCAAACTCCTCGCCGACCTCAGCGGATAAGCAGACTCACAACCATCCCGGTCTACCAGACCTACCGCAATTCGATTCTCTTCCGGCCACCGCTGGCCTTAACAATGTCGAGGCGTTCCGGCTAAGCATTCAACACGCGCTGGCGCTTCTCCCGACAATCCTCGCAACAGCAGACAGCTTCACCGCCGTTGCGAGTCATCCTGAACGGTTCTCGCTTCGATAACGCGCGAGCGCCTATCGTGATGGAGATGCACCTGCGAAAATCCAAGTTTGACATAAACGCCTCTACAACGTCAGCAGTTCTCGCAACTGCTCGGGCTCGGTCACGGGTGCTTTGCAGGTGAAGTTTTCGCAGACGTAGGCGGCGGGTTTACCCTTGATCAACGACATAGCGCGAATGGCTTCATTGTTTTCGCCGAGATAGTTTTGTCCTTCGTCGCCATCGGCCAGTGCGAGAATTTTGTTAGGCAAAAAATGCTGATGCACTTCTTTGAGCAGCAGCTGCGTGCGCGCATTGTTCGCCACGGCGAATCCGTCCTGCGGCGGATCGACCTTTTCCGCCACGGGACGGACTCGCGGTGGCGCGCCGGCAATCACGATTTGGCGCGGCTTGGCTAAACTGAAGTCGAGCGCGACCAGCATCTGCGGCATCGCGCTCGCGAAATGCGAGAGCGTCGCGGCAAATGCGCGGATTGTTTTTCGTCCGCGGTCGGCCAGTATCTGGTCGTTTCGGAATTGCGCGAGGCGCAAAAGATTCAGCGCGGCGACGGAGCTCGCCGCCGGTTCGGCGCTGTCGTTGTCGTCTTTCAACCGCAGCGGGACGCCTGAATCCTTCTCGCTTGTGCTGAAATAGCCGCCGTGCTCTGCGTCGAAGAACAAGCGGTCCAGTGTCTCCTGCAGCTCGATGGCGAACTTTAGCCATTCGCTGTCGAACGACGCCTCGTAAAGATCGACAAGTCCTTGAATCACGAACGCGTAATCGTCCGCAAACCCTGCGACATCGCTGCGACCCTCGCGGTAAGTGCGATATAGAATTTTCGCCGAGGCATCGTAGAGGCGTTGGCGTATGACCTGCGCCGCTCGCGCCGCAGGGCCGAGGTATCGCGTGTCATCGAGGACCTGCGCAGCGCGCGCATAGGCCGAAATCATCAACCCATTCCACGCGGCGATGATCTTGTCATCCCGATGTGGCCGCGGTCGCTTATTGCGGATCGACGTTAACTTTTCGCGACTACGCGCGAGCGATTGCTGAACCTCTTCCTCCGTTCTCCCGAAGCGCTGCGCCGTCTCAGCGATTGTGTGACGCTCGATCAAAATATTTTTGCCGCGGAACTCGTCCTGCGGGTCACTTCCTTCCGGCGCGTTGCCGTGTGGCTGCACGCCGTAGTGGAAATTGAAAAGCTCAGCCGCATCACCGAGCGCTTTGTCGATTTGCTTTTTTGTCCACACGTAGAACGCGCCTTCGCCGTGCTCGGGCTTTCCGTG
>DASTDG010000121.1:0-2502 GCA_035710475.1 Chthoniobacterales bacterium
GGTTTCACGACGGTGGTTTGCATGCCGAATACCTCACCGGCCGCGGACAATCCAGCGACGATCGCCTGGATCAAAGATCGCGCCGTGGAGAGCGCGTGTGTAAAGGTTTTGCCGAGCGGCGCGATCTCGAAGAATCTCGCCGGCGAAGAGCTGGCGCCGATCGGTTCGTTGAGCAAGGCCGGCGTAGTCGCGATTACGGATGACGGCCACTGTGTGCAGAACCACGAGTTAATGCGCCGCGCCGTCGAGTACGCGCGCATGTTCGATCTCCCGCTGCTCGACCATTGTCAGGACTACAATCTGGTCGGCAACGGTGTCGTGCACGAAGGCTACTGGAGCACATTGCTCGGTTTGCAGGGCTGGCCGAGCGCCGGCGAGGTCGCGATCGTGATGCGCAATATCCTGCTGGCGGAGCTTTGCCATCATCCCATCCATTGTCAGCACGTAAGTTCGGCCGGCAGTGTACGGCTCATCCGCGAAGCACGGAAGCGCGGTGTCAAGATCAGCGGCGAAGTTTGCCCGCACCACATCGCGTTAACCGACGAGGCAATCCAAAACTTCAACACGAATTACAAAATGAATCCGCCGCTGCGGTCCCAAGCGGATATCGATGCGCTGCTCGAGGGAATCGCGGATGGCACATTGTCGATCTTGTGCTCGGATCACGCGCCGCACGCCGAGTTCGAAAAAGAAGTCGAGTTCGATCAGGCGCCGTTTGGAATCGTCGGACTCGAAACCGAGTTGGGGTTGTTCATCGACCTGCTCGTCCATAAACATCGCAAGATCGACATTGTCCGGTTGATCGAGATGTATACGCTCGAGCCGGCAAAGCTGCTCAAACTGGATGCCGGGACGTTATCGGTTGGCGCAGCTGCGGATGTGACGCTGATCGATCCAAATCTAGAATGGACTGTTAGAGTCGATCAGTTCGAATCGCTCTCGCGCAATTCACCCTTCGACGGCTGGAAACTAAAGGGACGGACAGTGCGAACGATTGTGGGCGGAAAAACAGTCTGGCAATTGTAGCGACGTTTGTGTCAAACGCCGCATTAGGGGATCAGGCGCTCGCTGCGGCGAGCGCCTCTACAATGCCGTGGTATAGCCGCCGGAGATGTAGTTTTCCAAATGCGCAATGGTCGCGCTCTGGCAGGAAATGACGTGTTTGACCAGATCGCCGATGGAAATCACGCCGACGACTTTATCGCCATCGATGACGGGCAGATGGCGAATGCGTTTGTCGGTCATACGGCGCAAACATTCCTCCACACCTTCGTGTGGGTGGGTCACCGATAGGTTTGTAGACATGATCTCCTCCACGCGCGTTTCCTTCGACGACTTGCCCCGCAGGAAAACTTTTCTCGTGTAATCACGCTCGGAAATAATGCCAACCAGCTGCTCGCCTTCCGTGACCAGCAATGCGCCCACATTCCTGTCGGCCATCATTTGAATCGCCTCAAACACCGTGCTCTTCGGCGAAATCGAGTAAACGTCACCGCTTTTCTGATTCAGTATGGCGCCGATATGCCCGCTGACATCCATGGGAAAGAAATTGCAAAATACACCAGGGCAAACGGCCGTGGCAAAAGAATTCTGTCAGGCGCGCAGAAATCAGCGGGCAAATTTCGCGTCGATTAAGCTGCGCAGGTGTTCCGCAATGGCGGGGTGTCGCAGCCGCTCAATGACCTCGTTCAAAAAACCTGTGACGACGAGACGTTGCGCGACCGGGACTGGAATGCCGCGGGAGCGCAGATAGAAGAGCTCGTCTTTGTCAATCTGGCCGGAGGTTGCGCCGTGGGTACAGCGGACGTTATCGGCCAGGATTTCGAGTCCGGGCATTGAGTTTGCCTCTGCGTCGTCGCTGAGCAGGAGATTGCGAACTTTTTGGTAGGCATCCGCGAAATGCGCGTGCGGTTCGACCCGGATAAGGCCGCCGAAGGTGCAGCGAGCGTCGTCATCGAGCGCGTTTTTGTAAAGAAGATCGCTCGCCGTGTGCGGCGATATGTGATCCTGCAAGGTGCGGGCGTCGAACTCCTGTTCGCCCGTGGCGACCGCGACAGCGAGGAGATCACTGCGACCGCCTTCGCCGATCAACCGGCTCAGGCTCTCGAAACGGGAGTACCGCCCGCCGAGGTGCAGATTGAGACTCATGGCGGAGGCGTCGTGATCGACAGTCGTCGTGTTCATTTGCAACGCGATCACATTGTCCGCCCAGTTTTGCGCGCAAACGTAAGTCACCTTCGCACCGGGCCCGGCGATGAGATCGTTCACGCCGCAGGCAAATCCCGGCGCGTTCCGGTCGCACGAGCGGAAATGCTCGATCACCGTAACTTTGGCGAGCTCGTCTGTGACCAGAAGCAAATGCGGAAAGAGCGACATGTTATCGCCCCGCAACCAGTGGAAGATTTCAATCGGGAGTTCGATTTCGACGCCGCGAGGCACAAACAGAAATGTGCCGGACGAAACGAGCGCTTTGTGCAGTGCGGCGAATTTGGCGGACCCGAG
>DASTDG010000122.1:0-8845 GCA_035710475.1 Chthoniobacterales bacterium
TTTTTGCCGTGCACCTCGACCACGGAGACGAGGAGCCTTGCTACGATTGTATCGCATCAGGCTTTTACAGCTCGGTCATGATCGATGCCAGCCACGAGCCATTTAAGGAAAACGGCGCCATCACCAAGCGTGTCGTCGACAAGGCGCACGGCAAAGGGATCAGCGTCGAAGCCGAGTTGGGAATGCTCGGCGGAGTGGAGGAAGACATTGTCCGGAAATCTCGCCTGCTTTCCAAGTGACGTTCACGCTTCAGGAACTCGCGACTTTGTCTGGCGGCGAGTTGATCGGCGATCCCGCACAAAAAATCACTGGCGCGGCCTCGCTCGCGGAAGCGACTGACAGCGAGATCTCCTTTTTCGGAAATCCCCGATACATCGCGCAACTACGGAAGACGCGCGCCGCCGCCGTGTTTGTGCCGTCCGATTTCTCGGAACAAACTCCGGCCGCGCAAATCCGTGTCTCGAATCCGGCAAAAGCGTTCGAGCAAATCATGCTGAAGCTCGCTCCGAAACCGATCGCGTTTTCCCCGGGCGTTCATCAAACTGCGATTGTCGATCAAAGCGCCAGGCTCGGCGTCGGCGTGTCCATTCAACCGTACGCGGTCGTCGAGGCTGGCGTGAGCATTGGCGACGGCACTCTGATCGGCGCGGGCGTTTATATCGGTCACGAAACCGTTATCGGAAAGAATTGCACGATTTATCCGCGGGTCACGATTCGCGAGCGCACCAGAATTGGTGATGGGGTCGTAATTCACAGCGGCGCAGTGATCGCAGCCGACGGCTTCGGCTTTGAATCTTCGCAAGGCCGCCACGAAAAAGTTCCGCAACTCGGGATTGTCCAGATCGATGATGATGTCGAGATCGGTGCCAACACCACGATTGACCGGGCACGTTTCGGGCGGACATGGATTCAGACTGGCGCGAAGATCGACAATCTCGTGCAGGTGGCACACAATGTAGTGATTGGCAAAAACACAATTATCGCTGCGCAGACCGGGATAGCCGGCAGCGTGCGCATAGGCAATAACGTGTTGATCGGCGGTCAGGCCGGGATCATTGGCCACATCGAAATCGGCGACAATACCGCGATCGGCGCGCAGAGCGGCGTCTCAAAAAACATTAGCGGCGGCGCTTGGTGGATGACGCCAGCCACGCCCCTGCCAGAGGTGAAAGAGCAAATGGCCTGGGTGCGGCGCTTGGGCAAACTTTTCGAGCGGGTGACGGCGATCGAAAAGAAGCTCGGACTGCGATAGAGAAACGCCTGCGCTCGGCGCCGCGGACTCGTGGTTGGCAAGCTTAGTGCTATACAGCTGTTCTAGTAATTATAGCGCCATGCCGCCCTTTCGCGATTCTTATCAATTCCTCATCATTGATGATGACCCCGCCATCACCCGGTTCCTCGTTACCTACCTGCGGCAAAAAGGCCACAGCTGCCAAGCGTTGACCGAAGGGTTTCAAACCGCCACCTGGCTCGCGCACAACAATTGCGAAGTGGCCATTGTCGATCTTCGCATGCCGAAAGTGGACGGCATTTCGCTCATCTCGTACATCCGCGAAATCAATCCGGCGATCCCCATCGTGGTCTTTACCGGCATTGGCTATGACGAGGAGAAGATGCATGCGGCGTTGCGTGCCGGCGCCAATGGCTATGTCAGCAAGAATTTGCCGATTGAGCAACTCTACTGTGTGCTGGCACGCGTGCTGGCGACTTCCCGTGAGCAGATGAATCGCGCCGCCTACGCTGTTGCTGCGGGAGCAGCTTAAGCGTTTGGGCTCAACGCAGCTCACGCGAGCGCGCTTGTCGCAGCAGGTCGCGCAAACCATCCGTCGAAACGCAGCTCGCACCGAAGGAACTGACGGTGGCCTGTTCCTTCGCGTCGGCCGTTGCCACTACCACATCGAGGCGGCCCGCGTACTTGCCTGCGAGGCGCTCGACAATTGCGTCGGCGGTTTGGCCCTGGCGGGAATAGAATATCTGGATGTCGCCGCGTTCCGCACTCACGCTCACCCGCGACCCGCGGCCATCGAAAACAACCACTACTCTCACTCCGCTCCAATCCTGATAATCGCGCAGTTGCTTGATCAGCGCCTCGCGCGCGAGCGCCGAACGGCGTTCATGCAATTTACGCAACTCCGGCCAAGCGAAGATGACACTATGACCGTCGACGATGAGATAGTGTGATCGCTGTTGCATTGCTCGCCGCTCTCGGCCAGCGAACCACCGACGCCGAAAATCCTATTCTGGTGGCGCGCTTGGCTGCCTTTTGTTCTTTGCCCGTAGCGGTTCGCGCCGCGCCGCTTTGAGCGCGTCCTTTTTGCGGCGGAGATATGCCTGTCGCCGCTTGCGCTTCGCGCGAACCCGGTGCTGCTGGCCCATGCCCGGTTATAAATTTGAACTTCGCCTGGCGCAACGTGAATCCCTGTCGATTTCGCGACAGGCGGTAAACGAAATCGAGCATTGCATTGTCCAATCGTGGTCGATTACAAGATACCGGCCTTGGCCCCCACGTTCATGACTTTCACCTCCACTCCGAAGACTGTGCTCAGCATGTCAACTTTGCTGCTGGTGCTGGCCGCATTTTTCGGCGTGCTCAACACCTTTCGTGTCAGCGCGCTGCAGACAAATCTTGCGCGGACAGCAGCGGCACGCGACGCAGCCGAGACGCGGCGCGCCGCGCTCGAGCAACCACGCGGAACCCGAGGCGCGACGGCGCCAGCCGCCACTCCCAGAACGGCCGACGAACGAAACGCCGCCAAAGCCGAGGCTGATCTCGCCCAAGTGTTGAAAGAAAAGGCAGACCTGCAGACGAAACTTAAAGCAACCGAGGCCGAACTCGCTTCAGTGAAAAATCAGCCGCAGGAAACAGGCGCTGAAAGCGCTGGCGTCAATCCAGGCGCGGCATCGACTGCCGAGTTGCAGGCGCAATTAGACGACACGCGCCGGCAGCTAGAGAACGCTGAGCGGGAAAACGCGCTGCTGTCGCAAAAGCTCGGCGGCGCACCGACGATCGCGGCGTCGGAGGCAACTGCGACAACCAGCGCCTCTTCTGCCGTTGCGGCTCCCCAGACAAAAGTGAAGCGGCGCGAACCTTCACCGGCCAAAGCCCGCCTGCGCGGTACAGTCATGGCAGTCAATCAGGCGTACAATTTTGTCGTGTTGAATCTGGGCGAGCGACAGGGTCTGCGCAGCAATGAAGATATGCTCGTTCTGCGCGAGGGCGTTTTGATCGGCAAGCTTCGGATTTCCTCGGTTGAACCGGCCACCGCGATTGGGGATATTGTGACGAACAGCTTGGCGCGGGGCGTCCAAGTGCAACCGGGAGACGTCGTGATTTATGAGGACACTAATCGCTAAACTGCGCAGACATGTCTGCCTCGCCCTACTGGTCACGAGCACAGCTGGCTTTGTCTCCTGTGCGTCACAACGCGATCAGGCTCGGCTCGTCGAAGATCCGGATGCTAAACACTACGACTCTGCCATTCCCTGGAACCGACAGGAGAAATGGGAGATGGGCGCGCAACTGTCAGGAATGATCGACCCGCGCAGTCAGTGACGAAGCAACCGTCGCTTCCAGCAAAAAGCGACGCCTAAACCCAAAAGCCCGGCGGAATGACGGCGTTTTTTGGCACGATGACGATGCCGTCCCGGATGTAGTAATTTTCCGTGTCGAGATTCGGCAGTTTTCCTTCTGGCGTGATCACGACGCCATCGGCGATGCGCGCATTTTTGTCGATAATCGCGCGATCGATCACACAATTACGACCGATGCCGATGGGGATGTGCCCCGCCTTTTCATGCCGATCTTGCTCAAAATAATCCGCGCCCATCACAACGCTGTTGCGAATCGTGGCGCCGCTTTGAATGATGCTGCGGATGCCGATGACGCTTCGCTCGAGGTGCGCATCGGAAATGATGCAACCGTCCGAAATGATGGCCTGGCGCAGCGTCGCGCCGTTGACTTTGCTCCCCGGTAAAAAACGGGGATGCGTGTAAATCGGCGTCTCCGACTCGAAAAAACTGTACTCCGGCACGAGATCGGTCAGGTCGAGATTGGCTTTGTAAAACGCGCGCACCGTCCCGATGTCTTCCCAATAGCCGTTAAAAATGAATGCGCTGACATGTCGATCTTTGATCGCCTGCGGGATGACGTCCTTGCCAAAATCGACGAGCTCATTTGCCAGGCATTTCACCAGCACGTCCCGGTTAAAAATGTAAATTCCCATCGAGGCCTGAAACAATTCCTCGTCGGGGCTTGCGGCCGTGGTGGCGAGCAGTTCGCGGCTCATTCGCATTTCGTGGAGCACGGTTTCATCTTGCGGCTTCTCAACGAATCGCGTGATGCGCCGGTCAGCGCCGGATTGCATGATGCCAAATTCGCTAACGTCCTCGCGGCGCACCGGCTTGGTCGCCAACGTTATGTCAGTGTCGGACTGGATGTGTTGATGCAGCAGCACGCGGAAATCCATCCGATACAGTTGGTCGCCGCTCAGGATGAGATAATAATCGAACGGCCGCTCGAGGAAGTAGCGCATGTTCTGTCGCACGGCGTCAGCGGTGCCCTGATACCATTGCGCACGCTCGGGGGTTTGTTGCGCGGCGAGAATGTCGATGAAGCTGCGCGAGAAATTGTCGAACTTGTAGCTGGCTTGAATATGCCGATGTAACGACATCGTGTTGAATTGCGTCAGCACGTAGATCGAGCGCAGACCCGAGTTCAGACAGTTGCTAATCGGAATGTCGACGAGACGATATTTTCCGCCGAGCGGGACAGCCGGTTTCGCACGGTCTTTGGTCAATGGAAACAAGCGCGTCCCCGCGCCGCCGCCCATGATGATGGCCAGCGTGCGCTGAGTTGTGCCCGGTGGGAGCGAGAGGGGCGCCACGGCTGGGTTCGCCGCTGCTGAATCGCGCCGCATCGCTTCTCCTGTTATCACAGGCGCTACTCTATCGCAGCGGTGTGATGATTCCGGCAACTTTTTTGCGCACGGCGCGCATCTTGCGGCTGAGGAGAGCCGCCCCTACAATTTCGATATGTGCGGAATCGTCGGTTATGTCGGGCGCGCCGAAGCGGCGCCGATCCTGCTCGAGGGATTGCGTCGACTCGAATACCGCGGCTACGACTCTGCCGGAATCGCTGTCGTCAATGGCCACAATCAGTTTGAAACACGCAAATGCGCCGGACGCATCGCGTCGCTGGCGAAGTTGATCGCCCGCGACCCGGCCTCGGGTCGCGTCGGCATCAGCCACACGCGTTGGGCCACGCATGGCAGGGTAAACGACGAAAACGCCCATCCGCATTTCGATGCTACCGGCAAGATCGCGCTCGTTCACAACGGGGTGATCGAGAATTACCAAGCGCTTAAGGAGCAACTGATCCAAAACGGTGATACCAACTTTCGCTCGGACACCGACACCGAAGTTTTGGCGCATTTGATTGGGCGCATTTACCAGCAACTCGACGGCAAAGATTCGAAGGCGCGGCTGGTGAATGCGGTGCGCGCGGCGTTGAAGCAAGTCATCGGCACTTACGGCATCGCGGTTGTGCATGCTGACGTGCCTGAGTTTATCGTCGGTGCACGCCGTGGCAGCCCGCTGGTTCTGGGAATCGGGCGCGAGGAGAATTTTCTAGCGAGCGACGTGAGCGCGATCGTCGCCTACACGCGGGACGCCGTTTATCTCAGTGACTTCGAAATCGTCGCGCTGGACCCGGAGAGATTCGAAATTACCTCGCTCGATGGCGCGACGGAACAGCACACGGTCAGTCGCGTGGAGTTTACCGCGGAAGACATCAAAAAGGGCGACTACCCGCATTACATGCTCAAGGAAATTTTTGAGCAGCCCTCTTCCGTCCGCGATGCGATGCGCGGTCGGCTTAGCTTTGAAGATTGCACGGCGAAGCTCGGCGGCTTGAACACGATTCCGGCCGAACTGCGCAAGATCTGCCGGATCGTCCTCACCGGCTGCGGCACCGCCTTTCACGCCGCGATGGTCGGCGAATACCTGATTGAACAGTTGGCCAGCATCCCCACGGAAGTGGAATACGCCAGCGAGTTTCGCCACCGCAATACGCCGATGACACCGGACACGCTGGTGTTTGCGATCAGTCAAAGTGGCGAAACGGCCGACACACTGGGCGCGCTCCGCGAAAGCCGACAGAAAGGTTATCGCACCCTTGGAATTTGTAATAACGTGGCGAGCACGATCGCGCGGGAAAGCGATGGAGGCGTTTACATGCACGCAGGTCCGGAGATCGGCGTGGCGGCGACCAAGTCTTTCACATCGCAGCTGGTCATCCTCACATTAATCGGCCTGCTTCTTGGGCGAATGCGCAACCTTTCCACCGCGCAAGGCGCGCGGATCATTGATGCTCTCGAGAATCTGCCCGACAAAGTCCAGGAGACGCTCAAGCTCAGCGACCAAATCAAAGCGCTCGCCAGGAAATATGTCGATGTTAGCGGAGTGCTTTTCTTCGGCCGGCAATTCAGTTTCCCGATCGCGATGGAAGGCGCGCTCAAGTTGAAAGAAATCACCTATCTTTATGCCGAAGGACATCCGAGCGCCGAACTCAAACACGGCATCATCGCGCTGATACGCCCCGATCTGCCATCGATCTTCATCGCTCCGGACGACGCGGTCTTCTCAAAGAACCTCAACAACATCGAGCAAGTAAAAGCGCGCAAAGGTCCGATCATTGCGCTGACGAGTGGCAACGGCGCAAGCCAGCTAAAAGGCATCGCCGATGACATCGTCACGCTTCCCAGCGTCCCCGATTGCCTGATGCCGATCCTCACTGTAATTCCGTTGCAACTTCTTGCCTATCATCTGGCCGTCGAGCTCGGTCGCGACGTCGATAAGCCGCGCAACCTGGCGAAAAGCGTCACGGTGGAATAGGTTTTCCAAACGGCGGCGGCTAATCGGCTCGGTGGCGGTCGCAGATCGGCGCGACAAAAAGAAGGCCGGCGATGTCATCGCCCGGCTCGGGTAGGTTCCTCTCTCTCAGGTTGTGGTTTACTTGGGGTGCACGGTGGTATTCCCGCCGCCGATCGTGATTTCATTCGTTTTCGCCAATATCCCGGTTTGCGCGATGGGGCCGATGTACGCCTGGTGGAAGATCGACCCGTTGCCGCGGTAGGCAGTGAAACCATACTTGTCGGTCGAACCGCCGGAGGAGTTGTCCAGGATGTCCAACCGAAAGAATCCATTGGCGAATTCGAATTGCGTGTAATGGCCGCCGCTGTACGCATTCACAAACTGAGCGGCGGCGTGGCCGGCGGTAAACCCGGTCAACGGGTAAGTTAGGCTTGTGCCGGTATTGAGCGAACTAATGGCGTTACTACGCAAAATGATGTCGACGTCCGTGCAACCATTACCCATCGTGCTGCACGTGACGATGTTGGTGGCCGTGCTCGTGCTCACGTTCATACGCAGCCGGTAGAGATAAATCGAACTGCCACTGACCGTGGTCGTTCCTTTCACGTCGAACCCGAAATACCCGCGCCTCGTGCCCGCGTTGGAAGTCGAATCAGTCGTGACGGAGCCGCCGCCAGTGATGAATCTGCCGGTAGTCGAAAAGACATCGAGGGTCGCGGCTGCACGCTCGGCAAGGATGTAGCCGTTTGTCACTACATTCACGAGCACGAGATAACTTCTCTCGCCCAATGTTGTTGGAGCCGTGACCTGAGCGGTGCCAATTCCGGTCGTGCTCCAGTCGGCGCGATTGTTGATTTTTATGTTAGCCGACTGCCAGACCGGTGTGTCGGAACAGCTCGTGCCACACGCTGCCGGAACAATTTTGAAAACGACGTAGGTGTTAACTTTTGAAAAATCGACAAACTCCGGTTCAACATCAGGCGCAAGGCTTTGCCGCAACATGGCAGAGAGAGTTGGCGCGGAACCGAGAAGCGCGTACTGCGTGCCAGTATAGTCGAGTCGCGCGGAGCCGTCGCCGGTATAGTCCGCCTTTTGACCTTCATGCCTAACGGCTACGGCATGCGCACCGCTCGTGCTCGCGCCATAATTACTGCTCGCGGAGGGCGTGAACGTTGCGTTGATGTTGTAGTTGCCGGCGCCGAGGGGAATTCTTGTTTGATCAAGTTTGAGCGAAAGCTGTGCTGTCGGCGAGGAATTGCTGACGGTGATCGCGCTACCAACAGCGACACCGTTGAAGGTAAAGCTAACTGTTCCGGAAAACACGCCATTGCCGGTAACAGTGGTATTAGCCTTGACTGTGGCGGTGAGCTTGGCCGTATCGCTGAACTGCGGCGTGGGATTCGGCGAATTAGCCAGCAACGAAGACGTGGTGGTTGTGCCTGCCTTGAGGATGCTGAACGACTGTGACACGGGCCTGGCTGGGTTGTACTGACCGTTGCCCGACTGATTCGCGGTCACAATGCATGAGCCGGCGGCAGTAATGTGGACCTTATTCGAAACAATCGTGCATTGGCCCGAGGTGGTATAGGTCACCGCTAAGCCCGAGCTCGCCGTCGCACCGGGGTCAAAATCAGCGTCGCCGTATGTCTTGGTGGAAATTGGCGGGAACGTAATCGTCTGGTCCTGCTTGGGAGTTGGAGTAGGTGTCGGGGTTATTGTGGGAGTAGGAGTTGGTGTAGCTGTGGGAGTGGGTGTTGGAGTCGGTGTCGGCCCACCCGGTGAGTTATTAAAACAAACCGTGACGTCGTTCACGACCGGAGTGACCGAACTGTTGGTCGTGCTCAATAATGCTTTGTACTTGAGATACCGGAAACCGTTGAAGCGCGCGAGCGAGCCGCCGCTGCTGAAAAATGTGTTCGGCGTGCCATCGGAGCCAACGAAGTCGAACACGCCGTTAGCATCGTTGCTCGCCGCC
>DASTDG010000123.1:0-10452 GCA_035710475.1 Chthoniobacterales bacterium
CGCTGCTGACCGACCGCCCGGAAAACATGGCACAAGAGTTTTTTCGGAAACACGGATTCGTCGAGTCCTCGATGATCCCGATGCGGTTATGGATCACGCCGCAGCCGGACCAAGCGCAGACCGAGCTTTAAGCTCTGTAGCGACGGGCGTGCGTCCCGTCCTTCGTTAAGATTGCAAAAGCTCGACGGCTCATAGAGCCGTGGCTACAGCTTCAGCGTTTTTGGAGCGAGTTGGCTAATTGCGCGGCCAAACGTTTCTTGAACTCGGCGCGGAACTCGATTTCATCGACGGCTTTAGCGACGTCCTTCGCGGCGGTCACGGGCAAATTCGTCTTCGCGTATTCCCTCAGCTCAGTCGCCCGTGCGGGATCAGAAAAAAACGTGAACAGACTAGGCGCGTAACTGTTCGCGCCGAGCGCATCGATTTTCGCCAGGAGCGCTTTCATGTTTGCTTTGGCGAAGTCCCACGCGAGGTCAGGGCGCTCCGCATAGCGTGCGACTTTGCCGACGAGAAACACGGCGCGGCTGGTCGGCAACTCGTCCGTCAACGCAATCTGCAATGTCCTAGCGATGAGCTTCGGATCACGCACCGGCGTCAGCGCATCGTAATAATTTTCCTGTTCCTCGCTGCTCGTGGTTTTCAGACCGAGCTCATGCAAGGTATTCCATTCGTTCTCGCCCCCGTAATGGCCGACCACCCAGAAGACCGGCCACCGTAAATCTGGCGTGAGCGATGCAGGCTCGCTGAGATATTTCTGAAAACGCTCTCGACACCCAGCGATCGTTGTCTCGTCACCGAGCGCGCCGAGCGCCTCGATCAAGCTTCCGCGCAAAATGGCGTCGCGCGGCGGCTCGTCTTTTTTAGGTGACCAACCGAGCTGGTCGAAGCTCGGGCGCAAAATCGAATGAGCGTAGCTTTGGAACTTCTCACGAACAGGATCGCCGATGAGCAGCCGATTGATGTAATCAAACGTGTTGATGATCTGCTCGCGCTCTGCCAGCTCGATATTTGCCGGAAGCTTTCCGACGAGCTCCAGATACTGGCTGATCGGCGCGCGGTCAGCCTGGGCGAACGCCCAGGCGTCACCTAACAAGTTGACGCGGTCGGGCACACCGAGCTTCGGCAGCGCATTGAGCAGCAACTTCCATGAACGGGCGTCGTACTCCACGCGGTAATTGCCAGCGCCGTCTGCGTTCAGTTTCAATACGCCGTCCGCGGCAATGTTCGGCAGATTGTCGATCTTACCAGTCATCAACCGGCTTTGCGATTTCGTATCGCCGACTACGAAATAGGTGAGGGGAATCTTCCATTCGAGCGGCGGCGCGTCGGGGTAATGAATCGTGAACCGTTCCTGACTCAGCGAAACTTTTTCGCCGTCCCGTTTTACTTTCAGGACCGGAAAGCCGGGTTGTTCCGTCCATCCTGCAGCAATTTCCTCGACCGGCTGGCCGGACGCTTCGCGCAGTGCCTTCCACAAATCCGCGGTTGTCGAATTGGAATATTTGTGCGCGGCGATGTAACGCCGGATGCCATCACGAAACGCGTCTTCGCCGAGAAAACTCTCGAGCATGACTAAAAACGCCTGGCCTTTGCGATAGGTGATGTCGTCAAACGCGCTGTTGGCTTCAGCTTCATTCGTGATCGGCTGCTGGATTGGGTGAGTTGTCGATCTTGCATCGCCTTCCATCTCCAGCTCTTTCGAGATTCCGGTGCGCCGTGTAGGATCGCGCGGGGTCACTTTTTGCAACCAGACTTCCCACTGTGGGTTGAAACGCGCGGTGCACTTGCTGCCCATCCAGGAGGCGAAGCCTTCGTTCAGCCAGAGATTGTCCCACCAGCCCATCGTCACGAGATCGCCGAACCACTGGTGCGCCACTTCGTGCGCGATGACTTCGTAGATGATCTGGCGCGTCGACTCAGACGATTTCTGCGGATCGAACAGCAGCGCGGTTTCGAAGTAAGTGATGCCGCCCCAGTTTTCCATCGCGCCGCCGAACCCGCCGGGAATCGCAATCTGGTCGAGCTTGGGCAACGGATACGGCACGCCGAAGTAATCGTTGTAGTAATCGAGTATTTGCGCGGTACTCTCGAGTGCGTAACGGCCGGTTCCCGCTTTGCCTTTGGTCGTGACAACGCGGAGCTCGGTGCCAGCTTTCGTCGCGATCATGTCGAGTT
Organism: Chthoniobacterales bacterium; assembly: GCA_035710475.1. Classification (GTDB taxonomy): domain Bacteria; phylum Verrucomicrobiota; class Verrucomicrobiia; order Chthoniobacterales; family UBA10450; genus AV17. The sequence goes on from DASTDG010000123.1 coordinate 2,176, forward strand.
CGCCCGCGACGAAGACGTTGAGGTAGCTCGACATCGAAGGCGTCAATGCGAACCGGACTTCTTTGCGATTGTTGCCGATCTTGCGCTCGAGCTCGACCGGCATGTTTGACACAGCCGTCCAGTTTTCCGGAATCACCGCGGTTAATTGAAAACGTGCGCGGAAGCTCGGTTCATCCCAGCAGGGAAAAAATCGCCGCGCATCGGTCGCTTCGAACTGTGTGCCGAGCGCCGTTTTCTTCGCTCCGGTACCTTCCTCCTGATAGGGCATGTAGTAGAGCCCGCGGCCTTGCTGATTGACCTTGCCCGAAAAACTCAGCCGGAGCTCATGTTTGCCGGGTGCTAGCTCGGAGGCGAGCGCGATCCTGAGCAGCTCGTTCTGGGTGTCGATCTTGAGAGCGTTTGCCGGAACAGTTTTGCCGTCGAGGGTCGCGCTCCTAATCGCGATATCGGCGGCATTGAGCACAAGCTCGCGCACCGGCGCGTGCACCTCGAGCTTTATCGTTTCGGAACCGGTAAAGGTCAGCTTCTCGAGGTTCGGCTCAACGCGAACGGCGTATTCGCTTGGCACGACCTGCTTCGGCAGTTTGCCTGGTGTCGTAGCGAAATCGAATGGTTTCTCTGCCGCCATTTTTCCGACAAAGAGAAAGAGAATGGGCGCGAGGACAAGCCAGCGACGCATGCCCCACTAAACAGCACGCGGCAAAATCGACAATCTATTGTACGACGAGGATGAGCAATAACTGGCCATTGCCGACCTGCGGTCCTTTAATGACGAGCGGGCTGCGCTTGCTCAGCTTCGTTTCCGTTTCGAGCAGCAGGTCCTCTTCCTTGTATAGCTTTAGATCGACAAGGTAGCCCGCAGATGTTTCGCCGCGCGCATCGACGTGCAAGCCGAAGTATTTGCTCGACGCCAGCCAATCTTCCTCGCCAGTTTTCAGCGTCTTGGTCGATTGGCCAATGACCTGGAATTGATTATAGCCAAATAATTCCTTGAGCGTTTCCTCGATGCGCATCAGCGCCGGCGGGATCGGGGCCGGTTGGGCGACGTTTTGGGCAATGACCAGCCCACTCCAAACCGTATGCGCGGCGTGCAGCGACCCGGCCGCGCTCATCACCAGCGCGAACAGAGTGACGAACCACAGCCGACGAGTTTGCATCGCGCATTATTTCGCTGCGTAATCGGCCGGTAACGACTGCAGCCCTTCGACCCACAGCACCGTGACCTTGTCTTCCTTGGTTTCGAAAATCGAGATGGTGGCATTTGGGCTGACGGCCGCATCGACGCGCGCGTTGAGGATTTGGGTGAGATACTGCGATTGCTCGGCCGGATTCTTGTCGTGCATGACAAACACCGCGCAGACCAGGAACAACGCGAGTGAAACTGCACCACTTAACGCCAGGCGCGGCACTGTCCACCATGTCGATCTTGTGCGATGCCGATCTTGCGCGCACGCGTCACGAGCGAGCCGCTCCCGAATCTGATGACTAAAAAATTCCTCATTGTTCAGCACCTCGGTCCCGAGCTCCTGCTTCAACAAAACACCAAGCTTGTGCGCGGCGCGCTTCTCCGCTTCGGCGGCGGCGCGGTCGGGCAACGACGCTTCGAACTCCTCCAGCTCTTTGCCGGTGAGTTCGCCATCGAGCCAGGCGGTCCACTTTTCTTCAAATGTTTTCATAGACATCCCTCAACAAATTCTGCAGGCGCTTGCGCGCGTAAAAGAGCCGCGACATCACCGTGCCGATCGAGCAGCCGAGCGTCTCGGCAATTTCATGATATTGCATGCCTTCGATCTCCTTCATCAGAATGACGGCGCGATGCTCCGGCGAAAGTTGCTTGATCGCGTTGTCGATTTTTTCGCGGATCTCGCCGCGCTGCATCCGTTCATGCGGCAGCGGGTCGGCCTTCGGCAAAGTGCGCGAAGCAGGATCGACCTCCTTTAACTGAATGGAATCATCAAACTCCGCGCCGGTGCCTTTGACCTGTTTTTTGCGCAGCCAATCGATCGTGACGTTCATGACGATACGGTAAATCCAAGTGTAAAAGGACGAGTGCCGGCGGAAGCGCTTGATCGACTTCCACGCTTTGACGAAGCTCTCCTGCGCCAGGTCCCAGGCGTCCTGCTCGTTATGGACCATATTATAAATCATGGCGAAAACTCGGGTTCGGTAGCGGACCACCAGCTCGTCGAAGGCATCGGTCCGACCAGCCTGACATCGTTTGACCAGTTCCAGTTCCGACACATCGGCTTGAGCCAGAGTCGCTTCCGTTTGCATGTTTGGACGCGACCGGCGCCTATTTCATTCAAGCGCCGTTAGCGGCTGCCGAAGCGGCGACGCCATTCGCCGCGGTACTCGCCCATCAGACTGATGATGCCATCGCGGACTTCGAAGAGGCGTTTCTGCAGGATGGAATGCTGGTCCACCGTGATGTGGCGGCCTTTGAGGAGTTGGGCGGCGGCCTCGAAGGAGGTGGTGATCGCTTTCAATGCGCGTTTCAAATAGGCGATCGTCATTCCAATTTCATCGAGATCGTCGTCATTCAACGCGGCGGCGAGCTTCGCGCTCGCGAGCGCGGAATGCGTTGCCAGTTTTATCGCGGCCGGTTCGTTCTGGAGCGCCGCTTCGGCGTCGAAGAGCTGATCGATCCAGACGGTGAGCGCGAAGGCCGCTCGGTACAAGCTGTGGTTTTCGGAACTTTCCAACCGGATTGCATTGGCATCTTCGTCCGCGAGGTCGGCGCCGGAGCACCAGTCTTCTTTCGCGAGCGCGTCGACCTCTTCGCTCCAATCGTTATCCTCGGCGAATTGCGACCAGCCCATCTCGCGCGCGATGATTTCGTCCCGCTGTGGATCGTCCAGATATTTTTCCAGCAGCTCCATGTATTTCTCCGTCTTTTGGTCCTGCTGCTGGAGGAACCGTTCCCAGTCGTACTCGTCCCAAATTTTGTCCGACTCGGGATCGTACTCGGCCATACGTCGACTAAACGCCAGCTTGCTAACTCGCGCAAAAAGAATGTAGCGCGAGCGTCTCGCTTGCCCTATTGAAGAAGCAAGCCGGAGGCTTGCTCTACCTTTTTTGTCTGCAAACGCAATTGGCCGCACGCCGCTTCGATGTCGTGGCCTTTCTCGCGGCGCAGTGTCGCGGCGACTCCGGCGGAGCGCAGGATCGACAAGAACTTTTCCTGCCACGCGCGCGACGGCCGCGACCACGATAATCCGACGACGGTGTTGTACGGAATGAGATTCACTTTCGCCGAGACACGCCGCGCATGCTGGACGAGCAATCGTGCCTGCTCGAGCGCGTCGTTTATGCCGGCGATGAGGATGTATTCGAAGGTGAGCCGTTGTTTCTTACGCGCGGCGTAATAATGGCAAGCCGCCAGCAACATGTCGATGTTGTAACGACGATTGATTGGCATGATTTGGTTGCGCACTTCGTCCGTTGCGCCGTGGAGCGAAATGGCAAGACGGATTTGCAGCGGCTCCTCGGCGAGTTTGCGGATTTGTGGCACGAGTCCACTGGTTGAAACGGTGATGTGGCGTGCGCCGATGCCGAGGCCCCACGGCGCGTTCATGATGCGAATCGCGCGCATGACGTTCTCGAGGTTCGCCAGCGGCTCGCCCATCCCCATAAACACAATGTTGTCGATCTTCTCGGCGGTGGCGCGTTCGACCGCAATGATTTGATCGACAATTTCGTTGGCGCGAAGGTTTCGCGAGAAACCTTCGAGGCCGCTTGCGCAAAATTTGCAGCCGTAAGCGCAGCCGACCTGTGTGGATAAGCAGATCGTCCGGCGATCCGCGTGCGTGCCGTAGAGCGCGGGCGACGCCGGAATGAGAACGGACTCGATCAGATTGCCATCAGCCAGTTGAAACAAAAACTTGCGTGTTGTGTCGCTCGAACCGAGCACGCGCACGATCTCGATCCTGGCGAAGCCAAATTCCCGCTCGAGCCGCTCGCGCAGATTGCGCGGCAAATCGGTCATTTCCTGGAACGACTGAGCGCGTTTTTTGTAAAGCCAATCCGCGATTTGCCCGACGCGATAAGCAGGTTCGCCAGAAGCGCAAAGCCGTTGTTGCAGCTCCTCGATGCCTAAAGATTTGAGGTCGATTTTCGCCGGCTCTGGCATGTACGCAATCTAGCGGGCGCGCCGCCGACCAGCAATGAACAGGATGTATTGTCCAGACGTTGCGCTGCAGTTAACTTCACGCCATGAAATTGTTGATCGCGCGTTTGTCCGTGCTTGCGATCGCGTGGCTGGCCAGCGCTTGTGCGTCGCAGAGCGAACTGAGTAGCACGACACCGCATGCGGCGGGAGAGGGGGCTGTGCCGGGCGAAAAAGTATCCGATGAGACGCAGCTTGCGCCGGGAACAGGCGCTAACCCCAACGCAAGCGTGCGCTGGTAGCGGTTGTGCAGAAGTCGCGCAATCCGCTCGCGCTCGGCTGGGAAGCTGCACGGGCGAATGCCGCGCCGGCGCTGGTCATCCAGCTAATGATGCTGGCGTTGCTCGTTGCGTATTACACCAGTCCTGCAGCGGCATCGGCGCTCTCGCGCGTGGCCGAATTCAAGCGCGCCCACGGCATTGTATTTGTCGTTTCCGCGTCGATCGCCGCAGGGGCGCTAATTCCCGAAATCTTCCTGATCCTGTTTTTCCAGCACGGGCGGCCGAGCTCACGCAACCTGCGCAATTTGCTGTTCACGGTGCCGGTGTGGGGCTTGGACGGATCACTGGTTGATCTTTTGTATCGCAGCGAAGCGCATTGGTTCGGCGACGTGGCCACGCTACCCGTCGTCGGCGCGAAAATCTGTGTCGATCAGTTCGGCTACAATCCGTTTTTCGCGGCGCCATTTGGCGTGTTGACCTACGAATGGAAAAACAGCGGAATCTCGTGGCGACCGGTGCGCGATCTTTTCACCTGGCCGCATTACCGCGATAAAATTGTGCCGACGTTGTGCGCGACATGGGCGATGTGGATCCCACTGATGGCGATGATCTATTCGTTGCCATTGGTATTGCAGTTCCCACTGTTCGGGCTGGCGCTCTCTTTCTGGGTGTTGCTGCTGACGTATATGACAAATCGATTTGCCGCGAAAATCGAAGCCGATGCGCCGCTGGCGTTGGCTGTCACAGAAGCGACGGAGCGCGCCGAGCTTACTTCCGGTGCCCGTTGAGAAAAAACTCCAGCGCTTCGTGGACGCCGGCTCCGTGCTCTTTGTTGGCGACGTAACCACCGGCCGATTGCACCGCCAGCTTCACTTCAACAATTGCATTTGCCGGACACGCCGGCATGCCAGCGATCTTGCCGTCGAGCATCGACACATCGTTGTGATGATCGCCGGCGGCGAAAATGTTCTCTCGCGGCACGTCGATTAAACGGGCGAGTTCAGCTAGCGCCGCGCCCTTGTGATAATTGGCATGGCAAAAGCGGAGCCAGAGCGTGTTGCGTTGGTAGTGGAAGTTCGGTTGCTGTTCACGCGCTCTCTCGATGAATTTCACGATGCGATTCATCTCTTCGTCATTCGAGGCGACTAGTCCTTCCAAACCATCGCTCTGGTAAATCAGACGCGCTTTCGTCTTCTGGTTCACAAAATCGACAATCTCGGCCAGCACCGAGTCGGCGGAACGGAAAAGCTCTGTGTGGTCGCGGGCGCAGCGTTCGTTCCAATCGCCGAATGCTTCCCATTTGTCGCCGTTTTGGCCCGGACGGAAGACGTGACGCTCGCTTGTGAGAATGAAATCGGGCCGCAACGGAATAGAAAAATCGGTGAGACCGGACTCGAGCAGATCCACGGACCGACCGGTGTTAATCGCAAACTGCACGCCTGACGTCTGCAATTCCCGGATCAAGTCGATGCACGCCGCATCGAGCACGGGTTCGCTCACGCGCGAGACGAGTGTGCCGTCGAAATCGATGCTGAGAAGACGGATGCTCATGGTTCATCTTACCAATTGCATTCGATGAGGAGCCGGAGCAAGGGCCACGCCGAGCAAATCCGCTACTGCGGGCGCGTGCCGGCGGCCGCAGCGATTCGCCCTGGTGTCGGAGCATGCGGCTGTTTTGACGGCTGCGTGCCGACGCCTGACAATCTGTCATTGCGCAAGTCGAGCGAGCGTTGCGCGAGTCGCAGCCAAAACCGAACATCGCGCTGAGGAACGGTTGACGGCGCTGAACGCGAGGGGAACATAACCAAGATCGACAATGAAATCGGCCTACGAACTAGCGATGGAACGGCTGGAAAAAAACCAGCCGAGTGTTGCCTTAACTGCCGAACAGAAGCAACAGATCGCGGAGATTGACTCCAGCTACAAAGCCAAAATTGCCGAGAAAGAGTTGTTGCTGCGCGACGAAATCCGCAAAGCGCAGACAGCCGGCAATTTCGAGGAAGCGGAGAAGATCGAGCAACAGCTCGCGAGCGAGGTCAAGCGGTTGCGCGACGATTGCGACGCAAAGAAAGAAAAATTGCGCGCGAGTTTCGTGACCAAATGATTCTAGGGCAAGCGCTCCGCCTGCCGCCGATGCTACAAATTGCGCGGCGAAGCCGCCATTTGTTCTGACATCGCCCGCGGAGCGGCCGATTGACCTTTCCCGCGCGGCGGCAGGTCGGGGTCAAGGAAACCGAGCATGTGGGCGCGCTTGATCACACGCGTGCCTTCCTGTTTTTGCAAGTCGGCAATTTGCCGCCGGAATGCTTCTATTTTCGTCCAGTGCACTTTTGGCCGGAAATGATGCTCGGCGTGATAGCCATTGTAGAAGAAGAGCCAGTTGTAGAGCTTGCCGTAACTGCTTACGCCCCAGGCTACAGGATTATCCGGGTTGCCGCCGTAGTGGCGATAGTACCCGTTCAAGAAACTGAAACAGTGACCGAGATACCAGAACGGCAGAAAGTAGAAGATCACGTAACGCCAATTGAAGCAGAACAGGATGAGCAGCGTGGCCGCGAATGCCGCCAGCTCGATGTTGCCCCAGGTAAGGTCGCCGTTATTGCGTTTGCGTAATTCTTTGCGAATCAGGCCGACATCGTCGCGAAAGAAACTGAGAAAGACGTAACTCCACGGATTCTCCGGCTCGCCATGGTCGCCGTGCCGGTAAATGGAAATCCAATCGACGGTCTCGCCTTTCTCATCCGGCCGATCGGCGTTACCTTTGTGGTGCTGCATGTGGACGAGATCGTAATAGGTCTGAGAGAAACAACAGGCGATCGATTGCGTGACGCCGAAAAGACGATTCAGGATGTTCGAGCGGAAAAACGGGTTGTGAATGAAATTGTGACCAACGCCGTTGATGTTGGCGTTGATCATGAGCGAGTAAACCAGGCCGAGGATAAGCATCAGCCAAAGCGGCGTCCGCGGGTAAAGCCAGAACAGCGCAAAGAAATAGCCGAGATGAAAAAGACCCGCGAGCGCAGGCACGGCGTCCCAGCGCGTGTGCGCGAAGAGTTGCGAGTTCGTGGTGGGCCGCTCCACGCGAATGACGTCAGTGTTCATCCAAAACTGAGGACGCGAAATTAATCGCGGAAGAAAGTGGCGCTGACAAGTTTTGAAATTGCCATTGTCGATCCTGCGCGCCTAGTGTAGCGGGCTTCAGATGTTCGCGCTCCAGCCGGAGATGAAGATTTTCAGCGGGTCGGCTAACCGCGGTTTGGCCGAGCGCATCTGCAGATACATTGGCGTGCCGCTCGGTCAGGCGACGCTCAGCTCGTTCCCAGACGGCGAGACCTACGTCAAAATCGAAGAGAACGTCCGCGGCCGCGACGTGTTTCTCATTCAGCCGACTTCGCCGCCTACCAATGAGCACTTAATGGAATTGCTCATCATGGTGGACGCGGCACGGCGGGCGAGCGCTGATCGTATCACCGCGGTTATTCCATTTTTCGGATATGCGCGGCAGGATAGGAAAGACAAACCGCGCGTGCCGATCACCGCGAAGTTAATAGCAAATTTATTGCACGCTGCTGGCGTGAACCGCGTGCTGACGATGGACCTGCACGCACAACAGGTGCAGGGGTTCTTCGACATTCCCGTCGATCATCTTTACTCACTGCCAGTGCTAATCAGATATCTGCGAAAGCGGCTGACCGGTAAAACCGTCGTCGTGTCGCCGGACATCGGCGGTTTGAAAATGGCATCCGCTTACGCCGAAGCGCTCGGCGCCGGGTTGGCGATTGTGGCTAAGGAACGCAAGAGTGCGACCGAAACGGAAGCGCTAAATTTGATGGGCGAAGTCGAAGGTCACGACGTTTTGCTGGTGGACGATCTCACCGAAACGGCGGGGAC